>NZ_JARACH010000109.1:0-15577 GCF_029087445.1 Amycolatopsis sp. La24 | reverse complement strand
GGGTGCTTGTCAAGGCGGGAAAGATGCCTTGACAAGCACCCCCGAACCGCAGGGGAGCTTCGTATCGGGGTGCGGGGGAGGTGTGGGTGCCTCGCTCGTTGGGTGTGTCTGCTGCGGTTTTAGGGTCGTGAGGGGGGCCCTGAGGGAATCAGGGGGTGTGAGGGTGGCCCTCACTGCTCGGGCAGGGTGCGGGCTATAGCGGTTAGGCGGTTGGCCAGTAGGTCGATGTCTGCCTCGGTGGTGCGGTGGTTGGTGACGCAGGCGCGGACGCAGGCCTGCCCGTTTACCTTGGCTGGGCCCAGCATTGCGGTGCCTTCTTCGTGGAGTCTGGTGAGGAGTTCTGCGTGTGCTTCGGTGTTGCGGCCGGGCATTCGGACGCAGACTGCGGTGAGCGTGACTGGGTTCATCAACTCCAAGCCGGGGGCGGCGGCGATGTGGGCGCCTAGGCGGGTGGCCAGGGTCAGGCAGCGTTCGGTGACTGTTCGGAAGGTGCCTACGCCGAAGGTGCGCAGGGCAGCCCAGACTTTCAAAGCCTTGAAACTGCGGGAAAGTTGCGGGCCGTGGTCCATGTAGTCGAGCAGGTGGGCGTCGTCGATTGCGGTGAGGTAGGACGACGACGAGGAGAAGGCGAAGGCGTTGCGCAGCTTTGCCATGTCCTTGACCAGCAGGGCTCCCGCCTCTAGCGGAGCGAACAGCAGCTTGTGCGGGTCCAGGGTGATGGAGTCTGCCCGGGACAGCGGGAGCAGTGCGTCGCGGGTTGAATCGGCTAGGACGAAAAGGGCACCGTATGCACCGTCTACGTGTAGCCAGAGTTTTTCTTTTTCGCAGAGGTCTGCGATGGGGCCGATGGGGTCTATCGAGCCGGTGGTGACTGTGCCTGCGGTCGCTACTGCGCAGAACGGTTCTTTTCCGGCGGCGCGGTCTTCGGCGATCGCTCGGGTTAGCACGTCGACACGCAGTTGGAAATGGGCGTCGGTGGGGATTGTGCGGACGTTGTCCAAGCCGATTCCTAGCAGGGCGGCGGCCTTGACTACGCTGCGGTGCGCTTCGTCGGAGGTGTAAAGCACTAGCGGGGCGCGGGATTCCTGGAGACCGCGTTCGCGGAAGTCTGGTCTTCGGTCGGCGATGGCGGTGGTGAGCGCGTCCATTGTGGCTCCGGAACCGCCGTTGGTGAGGATGCCTCCGGAAGCCGGGCCCAGGGCGAAGAGGCCGGCCAGCCAGTCCATGACGGAGCGTTCGATTACGTTGGCGGCTGGGGAGATCTGCCACAGATTGCAGTTCTGGTTCAGCACTGCGGCAATTGCTTCGGCGTACGCACCGATGCCGTTCGGCGGACCCTGTACGTAGGCGAGGAACCTTGGGTGCGCGATCGTGGTGGTGTAGGGAACGATGCGGTCGACGACGTCGGCGAAGAACGCTTCTACGCCAAGGCCTTCTTCCGGGAACGGTTCCGCTAACAGTTTAGCCAGCGTTTCCCGGTCCGCGTCGGGGGCGATCGGGCGACTGGTGAGTGAATTTTCGTAGCTGTCGGTGAACCGGGCCAGAAGTTCGGCGGCTCTGGTCCGTTCGGCGGAATTGAGAATGAGGGAAGTGCCGTCCATGCGCCCTCTTCTGTCCGGAGGTCGTTTGGGGCACAAGGTGTCATGGTTGAGGTGGTGCGCGAATAGGGCGGGAGAAGAACTGCCCGAACGGTCGGAGAAATCTAGGGCGGTGGGACATGATCACAGGCTGCGGCCGAACGGCGGTACCGCGAAAGGGTTGTGGGGCAAGGGGTTCGGTCGCTCCGATGTCCTGCGGGTGTTGCTGGGCAGGCCGCTCGAGCCGGGTATCGGAGCCAAGCTCCCGGACCGGCTCCTTACAGCAGCAGGTCTTCCTCGCGCTTCCGGCCAAGGTGGTTGAACAGCAGGTTCAGCACAAAAGCCAGCACCGCGGCGACGGTGATCGGGCTGCCGCAGATCGTCCGCAGCCAGGCGGGGAAATGCTGGAAGAACACCGAGTTGCCGAACCGGTCGAGCCCGAACGCGGGCAGCAAGCCGACGCCGAGCGCGACCGAGACCACGAAAGCGTTGTGGTTGCCGGAGAAATCGACCTTCTTGAGGGTCTGCACGCCAACCACTCCGACCATCGCGAACATCACCACCGCGACGCCGCCGACGACCGGTTCCGGGATCGCGGCGATGAACGCGCCGATCTTCGGCACCAGGCCCATCACGACGAGCATGCCGCCGGTCGTCGCGACCACCCAGCGGCTGCGTACGCCGGTCATCTGCACCAGTCCGACGTTCTGCGCGAACGCGGTGTCCGGGAAGGAGTTCATGAAGCCGCCGAAGATCGCGGACAGGCCGTCGGTGGCCAGGCCGCGCGAAAGGTCGGCGGGCGTGACCGGGCGGCCGGTGATCTCGCCGACAGCGATCAGGTCCGCGGTGGTCTCGGTGAACGACACCAGCATCACCACGCACATCGACACCACCGCGGCGATCGGGAACGTCGGCGCTCCGAAGTGGAACGGCGAGGCCAGCCCGAACCAGCTCGCGTCGCCGACGCCGGAGAAGTGCGTGCGGCCGAGCGGAATCGCGATCAGGACGCCGGCGATCAGCGCGACCAGCGGGCCGATCTGGCCGAGGAAGCCGCGCAGCACCCGGGTGAACAGCACCACCAGCGCGATCACGCCGAACGCCAGCCCGAGGTTCGCCGGATCGCCGTAGGACGGGTCGCCGGTGTCGTGGCCGCCGATCATCGCCGTGCCCGGGCCGAGCAGCGAGATGCCGATGACCAGCAGCAACGTCCCGGACACCAGCGGCGGGAAGAACCGGATCAGCGCGGCGAACGGCCGGGCGATCAGCAGCCCGAAGACGCCGGAGGCGATCATGGCGCCGTACACCGCGGTGAGGCCGTACTGCGCGGCGATCAGGATCATCGGGTTGACCACGGTGAACGTCGCGCCCGCGACGACCGGCAGCCGGACGCCGAACAGCCGTCCGATGCCGACCGACTGGACCAAAGTGGCCAGTCCGGCGACGAACAGGTCGGCGTTCACCAGCAGCGCGATCGACGCGTTGTCCATGTGCAGCGCACTGCCGATGACCAGCGGCACGGCGATGCAGCCGGTGTACATGATCGCCATGTGCTGCAGTCCGAGCAGAAGCAGCCGTCCGGCGGGGAGGCCCCGGTCGACCGGGTGCGCGGCGTTGGTCATGAGCGGCTCCTTCGGTGTGGGTCCCGCCGGATTATCGCTGCACATACCGCCGGTTTGTGTGTGACCATGCCAGACATGACTGCACGACCTCCGTTCCGTGCCGATCATGTAGGGAGCCTGCTGCGGCCCGCGGTGCTGCGCGAAGCGCGGCGCGACCACGCGGCTGGGGAGATCTCCGCCGAACAACTGCGAGCCGTCGAGGACGACGCGATCCGCGACGTCGTCAAGATGCAGAAGGCGGCCGGGCTGGAATCGGCGACCGACGGAGAGTTCCGCCGGTCCTCCTGGCACATGGACTTCATCTACGCGCTCGGCGGCGTCTCGCGCAGCGACGAGCGGCTGCACGTGAAATTCCACAATCTGGCCGGCGACCTGGAGTTCAGCCCGCCGGGGCTGCAGGTCGACGGCAAGGTGCGGCTCGACGAGCCGATCTTCGCCGACCACTTCGAGTTCCTGAAGGCGCACACCGACCCGGGCATCACGCCGAAGCTGACCATCCCGTCGCCGAGCATGGTCTATTACCGCGGCGGCCGGGCGGCGGTGAGCGAAACCGTGTACCCGGAGCTGGACGAGTTCTTCACCGACCTCAGCGCGGCGTACGCGGAGCAGTTGCGTGCGATGAGCGCGCTGGGCTGCACGTATCTGCAGCTGGACGACACCAGCCTCGCGTACCTCAACGACCCGAAGCAGCGCGAACTCGTCGCCCGCATGGGCAGCGACCCGGACACCATGCACCTGCGCAACATCTCGACGATCAACGCCGCGCTCGCCGGGAAACCGGACGACCTGACCGTGACGACGCACCTGTGCCGCGGCAATTTCCGCTCGTCGTGGGTGGCGTCCGGGAGCTACGAGTTCGTCGCCGAGGCGCTGTTCGGCGAGCTGGCGGTGGACGGCTTCTTCCTGGAGTACGACGACGAACGCTCCGGCGGTTTCGAGCCGTTGCGGTTCGTGCCGAAGGGAAAACGGGTCGTGCTCGGGCTCGTGACCAGCAAACGGCCGGAGCTGGAAGACCCGGACGCGCTGGTGCGGCGGATCGAGGAAGCATCGCGGTATGTGGACGTGGACCAGCTGTGCCTGTCGCCGCAATGCGGGTTTTCCTCCACGGAGGAGGGAAACGACCTGACCGCCACTGAGCAGCTGCGGAAGCTGGAGCTGATCGTCTCGACGGCGGAGCGGGTCTGGGGTCGTTCGTGATCACCTGCGTTGTCGACTACGTGATCGACCCGGAGAGGTAGCGCGACAACTGGGCGGCCCCGTCCAGCATCGCGTGCGCCCGGGCGCTGAGCCGGGAACGCCAGGTACGCAGGGCTTCTTCCAGCGGCGCGACCCCGCCCGCGTGCCGGACCTGCTCCAGTACCGCGGCGATCCGGGCGAGCGGGTAGCCGCCGCGGCGGAGTTGATGCGCGAGGCGGGCGTCGCGGACCGCGGGCGGTGGGTAGCGGCGGTTTCCGGCTCGGTCGCGCTCCGGTTGGAGGATCCCGGCGGCCTCCCATTTGCGCAGCGTGGCGGGGTGCACGGCCAGCTGGTGCGCGAGCGCGCCGATCGATGGGACGGTCTCGCGGACGTCCGGCTCCTGGGTCAGGTTCCGCAGCGCGTGTTCGACCTCGGTGAGAGTCCCACGGTCGCGCAGCAGTTCTGCGTGACCCTCGTCGATCAGCTGGAACGCGGTGTCTGCCGAACGCTCGTTGACCGCGCGGAGGATCGCTGCCGCGCGGGCGTGGCCGAAGCCGGGGCGCAGGGCAAGGAAGGTGCGCAACGCTTGCGCGTGGTGCTCGGTGTACGTCCGGTAGCCCTGCGGTCCGCGCTCGGCGGGCGGGAGGATGCCGTCCTCCTCGTAGTTGCGGACGGCCTGGGTCGACAAGCCGTGCTCGCGGGCTAGGTCCTTCGGACGCATGTCACCTCCGGTTTGAGGGTTTCCACGCTAGTCAACCAGGTGATTCGCGGAAAAGTACCAACGGAGAGTTCAACGATACGGTCAAAGCAATGAAGACCTTCGACGACTTCCTCGCCCACCGTTCGCCGACCCTGCTCGGACTGGGCGAGCCCACGCACTGGACCGAGGCGTTCCCGTTGTTCCGCAACGAAATCTTCCAGCACCTCGTCCTCGAACATGGCTACCGCTCGATCGCACTGGAGAGCGACTGCCTGGCCGGACGCCTCGTCGACCGCTACGTGACCACCGGCGAGGGCGACCTGGACAAGGTGCTGGCCACCGGGTTCAGCCACGGTTTCGGAGCGTTCCCCTCCAACCGCGCGCTGGTCGAGTGGATGCGGGCCCACAACGCCGGTCGCGCGCCTGAAGATCAGGTGCACTTCCACGGCTTCGACGCTCCCCTGGAGATGGCCAGCGCACCCAGCCCGCGCGCCGTGCTCACCGAACTGCATGGCTTCCTGGCCGAGCATCTTGACGACGTGCCGCACGACGTCGCGACCATCGAGCGGCTCGCTGGCGACGACGCGGCTTGGGCGAGCGAAGCGGCGATGTGGGACGGCGCGAAGTCCAAAGGGGACAGTCCGGGCGCGCGTGAGCTGCGGTTAATCGCCGACGACCTCGCGGGCCACTTCGAACGGGCTCGGCCCGCGTTGCCCGCCGGTGGCGATCTGCTCGCCCGGACCGCGGTCGGGCTCTGCCGCTACCACTCGCTGATGGCCGACACCTCGCCGGAACGGATGGGTCGGCTCGGGGCGCAGCGCGACGCGATGATGGCGGACAACCTGCTCGCGTTGCCGGGCGCCTTCGTCTCCGCGCACAACCAGCACCTCCAGCGGCGAGCGGCCTCGATGATGGGTGCGCAGTGGTGGAGCGCGGGCGCGCAAGTCGCGCACCGGCTCGGTGCCCGGTATGTGTTCATTGCCACCGATTTCGGCTCGTCAGATGGAGTAGAGGACCCCGCGCCGGGGACGCTGCAGGCGTATCTCGCCGCGACGGTCCAGGACCGTGAACTGGTCGAAACCGCCGGAATCGACCCCGATCTGCCCGCGCGGACCGGCGACGGACGCGGGTATCTGCCGTTCGACGCGGTCGAGGCGGCGGACGCGATCGCGTTCCTGCACGGGGTGTGACCGCTGCTCCTCGACGATCTTGGCCGAGGTGTGCTCAGATGGAGCCCGGGATGTCGGGAGGAGCGAGATGAGCACCGAGACCGTTCTCGTCGTGGGCAGCGGGCAAAGCGGCTTCCAGGCCGCGGCGTCCTTGCGGGACAAGGGGTTCGCCGGCCGCGTGGTTCTGATCGGGGACGAGCCGGGAGTGCCGTATCAGCGGCCGCCGCTGTCGAAGGCGTACCTGGCGGGCAGCGCGGGCGTCGAGCAGCTCGTGCTGCGGCCGGAGGACTACTTCGCCGAGAAGGACATCGAGCTGGTCCGCGGCCGGGTCGCCGCGATCGACCGGGAGGCGGCGAAAGTCCGGCTCGAGGACGGTACGGAGCTGGGTTACGACCATTTGGTGCTGGCCACCGGCGCGCGCAACCGTGCGCTGCCGGTGCCCGGCGCCGACCTCGACGGCGTGCTGATGCTGCGCACCCGCGAGGACGCCGACCGGCTGCGGGCTTCGCTGGACGCGGCGGGCGAGGTCGTGGTGATCGGCGGCGGGTTCATCGGGCTGGAGTTCGCCTCGCACGCCGGCCGTCCGGTCACCGTGGTGGAGGCGCAGGACCGGCTGCTGGCGCGGGTCGCGTCGCCGGAGATCTCGGAATTCTTCGCCGAACACCACCGGGCGGCTGGGCACACGCTGTTGCTGGGCGTCGGGGTCACTGCGCTGCACGGGTCCGGCCACGTGGAGTCGGTTGAGCTGTCCGACGGACGACGGTTGCCTGCGGACCTCGTGGTCGTCGCGGTCGGCGTGCTGCCGGAGACGACGTTGGCCGAGGCGGCCGGGCTCGAGGTGCGCAACGGCGTGGTCGTGGACGAGCACCTGCGCACCGAGGACCCGAAGATCTTCGCGATCGGCGACTGCGCGTGCTTCCCGTGCGTGCAGGCCGGTGCCGCGACCCGGCTGGAATCCGTGCAGAACGCCGTCGACCAGGCCCGTTCGGTGGCCGCGGCGATCGCCGGGGAACCCGCGCGCTACGACAGCCTGCCGTGGTTCTGGACCGACCAGACCGGCGCGAAACTGCAGATCGCGGGCATCCTCGACGCCGCAGACCGGACCGTGGTCACCGGTGACCGGTCGGCCGGGAAGTTCTCCGTGCTGTCCTTCCGCGACGACGTGCTGATCGCCGTCGAATCGGTCAACCGCGCGCCGGACCACATCGCCGCGCGCCGGCTTTTCGCAGCGGAACCGCATCCGGCGTACGCGGATCTGGAAGCCAGTTCGTTTGATCTGAAAGCACACCTGAAGTCGCGCACCGCGGCTTGATCGGAGGTTCCGTTGCGCACGCAGGTCGCCGTGATCGGTGCCGGCCCGGCCGGGTTGCTGCTGTCGTATTTGCTGCACCAGGCGGGCGTCGAGGCTGTCGTGCTCGAAGCCCGCGACCGCGAGTACGTGCGGCAACGCGTGCGCGCTGGGGTATGCGAACAACCGACGGTCGACTTGCTCACCGAGATCGGCCTCGGCGGTCGATTGGCCGCGGAAGGCCTGCCACACGAGGGTTTCTCGCTTCGGTTCGACGGTGCCGATCACCGCATCGCACTCACCGAGCTGACCGGCAAGGCGATCACGGTGTACGGGCAGCAGGAGATCGTGAAAGACCTCGTCGACGCGCACGAGGCCGCGGATCTGCCGCTGCACTTTGAGGTTTCGGAGGTTTCACTGTCCTCAGTGGACACCTCGCGCCCTGTTGTGCAGTACCGGGATTCCTCTGGTGCCTGGCAAACCCTGGAATGCGACGCCGTAGCAGGCTGCGATGGTTTCCACGGCGTGTCCCGTCCGTCCATTCCGGACGGTGCGCTGACTACTTTTGAGCGGGAGTATCCCTTCGCTTGGCTGGGCGTGCTGGCGCGGACGCCGCCGTCGCACGAGGAGCTGATCTACACCCATCATCCGCGCGGATTTGCCTTGCACAGCATGCGTTCCCCGGACGTCACGCGGCTGTACCTTCAGGTCGATCCGGGGGAGGATCTGGCGGCTTGGTCGGATGACCGGATCTGGACGGAACTGTCGACGCGCCTGGCGGTCGATGGGGAGTTCACCCTGCAAGAGGGTCCGATCCTGGACAAGGGCATCACGCCGATGCGCAGCTTCGTAACCGAGCCCATGCGCCACGGCCGGTTGTTCCTGGCTGGCGACGCGGCGCACATCGTGCCGCCGACCGGGGCCAAGGGAATGAACCTGGCAGTCGCGGATGTCGTGGTGCTGTCGCGGGCTTTGGTGGCTTTGCTGCAGGGGGATTCGTCGCTGGCGGAGTCCTATTCGGACACTTGCCTGCGCAGGGTGTGGCGGGCGGAGCACTTCTCGTGGTTCATGACGACGATGCTGCACGTGGACCCGGGGGCGGACGCGTTTGCTCGGAAGTTGCAGCTGTCGCAGCTGCGGTATACGGCTTCGTCGAGGGCGGCGGCTACTAGTTTGGCGGAGAATTACGTGGGGTTGCCGTTCGCCTGAGCACGCTACGGGCGGCTACTTGCTCACTTGCATGCTCACTTGGATCGAATCTGAGCATGTGGTGAGCATGCCGCGGGCGCCATGCCTGAGTTGCGCGCTGTCGCGGCCTGTTGACGACAAGTCTTCCGGCTCGCCAACCTGGTCAACCAAAGGTTGACGCAACCCAGTCGTCAACCTACAGTTGACGCCATGACCGACTCAGTGAAGCTCGACGACCTCATCAGCGCCATCAAAGCCAACAACGAAAAAGACGCCCTCGCCCAGCTCACCGACGCCGTCTACGTCGGCCAGCATCTCGGCGACGTCGCTGACCACCTCATCGGCCACTTCGTCGACCAGGCTCGCCGCAGCGGGGCGTCCTGGACCGACATCGGGGCCAGTATGGGCGTGACCAAACAAGCCGCCCAGAAGAGATTCGTTCCGAAGAGCGACGATTCATCCGGTGGAATACAACGCATGTTCGGCCGCTACACCGACCGCGCGCGGCACGTGGTCGTCGCGGCTCAGCAGGCGGCTATCGACAACAAGAGCCCCGAGATCGACACCGTGCACCTGCTGCTTGGCCTGCTTTCCGAACCCGACGCGCTGGCGGCGGGAGCGATTGTCGCGCAGGGGATAACCCTCGATGCGGTCAGGGAAGCCGCCGAGGCGAGGCTGCCGGAGCCGGTCGACGGGGCTCCCGAGAAGGTGCCGTTCGCGGCTGCGGGCAAGAAAACTCTCGAACTCACTCTGCGCGAGGGGCTGCGGCTCGGGCACAACTACATCGGCACCGAGCACATTCTCCTTGCCTTGCTGGAACAGGGCGAGGGCGCGGGTTGCGAAGTCCTTGCCGCACTGGGGGTCGACAAGGAAAAGGCCGAAACGAAGATCAAGGAATTCCTCGCGGAAATTCTCAGCACCATGCAGAAATGACAAAAGAAGGGCTCTCCCCGAATACCGGGGAGAGCCCTTCCACAGCACCAAAAAATCAGGCTTCGACCTCAGACTGGTCCCCGGCCCACAGCGTGTGGAACGAACCGGGACGGTCCACCCGCCGATAGGTGTGCGCGCCGAAGAAGTCGCGCTGCCCCTGCACCAGCGCGGCCGGCAGCCGGTCCGCGCGGAGGCCGTCGTAGTACGCCAGTGCGGTCGAGAAGCCGGGCGTCGGGATGCCCAGGCGGACCGCCGTCGAGATGACCGAGCGCCACGAGTCCTGCGCGTTTTCGACCGCGGCACGGAAACCGCCGGACGTGAGCAGCGTCGGGAGGCCCGGCTCCGCGGCGTAGGCGGACGTGATGTCGTTCAGGAACTTCGCCCGGATGATGCAGCCGCCGCGCCAGATCGACGCGACGCGGCCCAGGTCGATGTCCCAGCTGTACTCCGCGGCGCCTGCCTGGATCTGGTTGAAGCCCTGCGCGTACGCGACCACCTTCGACGCGTACAGCGCCTGCTCGACGTCGTCCGCGAAGGTCTCCAGGGCGGACCCGGTGAGCGGCGTGCGCTTCGGGCCGCCCAGGCCGCGTGCGGCCGAGCGCAATCCCGTCGACCCGGACAGCGACCGTGCGAACACGGCTTCCGCGATGCCGCTGATCGGCACGCCGAGGTCGAGCCCGATCTGCACGGTCCAGCGGCCGGTGCCCTTCTGCTCCGCCGCGTCCTCGACCACGTCGACGAACGGCTTGCCGGACGCGCCGTCGACGTGCTTGAGCACCTGGGCGGTGATCTCGATCAAGTATGAGTCGAGCCGCCCGGTGTTCCAGGTGCCGAACACGTCGGCGATCTCCGCCGGGGAGTAGCCCGCCGCGCCGCGCAGCAGGTCGAACGACTCCGCGATCAGCTGCATGTCGGCGTACTCGATGCCGTTGTGCACCATTTTGACGAAGTGCCCGGCCCCGTCCGCGCCGACGTGCGTGCAGCACGGTTCGCCGTCGACCTTCGCCGAGATGTCCTCGAACAGCGGTCCGAGCGACTCGTAGGACTCCTTCGACCCGCCGGGCATGATGCTCGGCCCGTGCAGCGCGCCTTCCTCGCCGCCGGACACGCCGGTGCCGACGAAGTGCAGGCCGCGTTCGCGCAGCGCCTGCTCGCGGCGGCGGGTGTCCGCGAAGTGCGCGTTGCCCGCGTCCACGATCACGTCGCCCGGCTCCAGCAGCGGCGCGAACTCCTCGATGACGGCGTCGGTCGGGCCGCCCGCCTTCACCATGATCACGATCTGCCGCGGCCGCTCCAGCGCGTCGACGAACTCCTGCGCGGAGTACGCCGGGATGAAGTCGCCTTCGTCGCCGAACTGCTCGACGAGCGAGCGGGTGCGCTCCTCGGAGCGGTTGTGCAGGGCGACCGTGTGCCCGTGCCGGGCCAGGTTCCGCGCCAGG
Source organism: Amycolatopsis sp. La24 (assembly GCF_029087445.1). NCBI lineage: Bacteria > Bacillati > Actinomycetota > Actinomycetes > Pseudonocardiales > Pseudonocardiaceae > Amycolatopsis > Amycolatopsis sp. La24. Next base: position 4,488 of record NZ_JARACH010000109.1, on the reverse strand, counting down.
TTGCGGCCCATGACCGCGAGGCCGGTGACCCCGATGCTCGCTTTCTTGCTCATCCGAAACCTTTCCGAAAACCTCTGCCGGATTCCGAGCCTAGCCACAAAACCGGTGCTCACGAGAAGCAGCGGATCGGGCCCCCGTTCCAGGCCAGCATGTCTTTCAGCGGAGCCACCAGATCGAGTGGCGCACCCCACCCTTCGCCGTCGAGTTCGGCGTACGCCCGGTGCAGGTTCCCGGCGAGGCGCTCCTGCTCGGTCAGCTCGGCGAACCGGCCGAGGTCGGTCGCCTTCGCCTGTTCCAGCGGCGAGCGCCCGGCCGCCTTGCCGGTTTCCGCCGCGCGCTGGACGAACTCCAGGTAGTCGTCGACCGCGTCCACCGTTTCGAGCCCGCACACCGGGCCGTGACCGGGCAGGATGACCGCCGGGTCGAGTTCGCGGATCACGTTCAGCGCGGCTCGCCAGCCCGCCACCGAGCCCATCAGCGCGAACGGGCTGCCGCCGTTGAACACCAGGTCGCCCGCGTACAGCAGCCGCTGCTCGGGCAGCCAGACCAGGACGTCGTTGGTGGTGTGCGCGGCGTGCCCGGGGTGGATGAGGTCGATCCGGGTCTGCCCGGCGTAGAGCGTGACGGTGTCGTCGAAGACCAGGTCGGGCACTCGCAGTTCGAGCTTGCCCCAGTCGCTGTCGGTGAAGACGCCCTCGTACCGCTGGATCCCGTCGGCCAGCAGCGTCTCGCGGGTCTTGCGGTGGCCGACGACGGTGGCGCCGCCGACCAGATAGTTGCCGTTGGTGTGGTCGCCGTGGTGATGGGTGTTGACGAGCGTCGTGACCAGGCCGACGGTGTCGCCGACGGCTGAGAGCAGGGCCCGCGTACGTCGTTCGGTCGCGCATGTGTCGATAAGCACAGCGTGCCCGTCGGCGTCGACGAAGCCGCAATTGTTGATGAACCAGGAACCGTCGGGCTGGACGTAGCCGAACGCGCCGTCTGCCAGCTGTTTGACGCTCGCCGCGCCGGGGGATCGATCGATCACGCCGACACTATGCCGTCCCGGCCGCCGGCGCGGGGAGTCCGCGGCTCAGCTGTGCCCGGAAGTCTCCTCTTAGTCCGAATGGAGTAGCCGAGATGTCCGGGGCGCCGGGAATCCACTGCTCCGGCAGGGTGACATGCCGGGTGACTGGCGTTCTCGCGCATTTCCTGAAACGCTGCCGGGTGTCATCATCGAACTCCGTTGGGTCGCAGTGGCCTGGGTGGTTCGTAGTTCGCGGTCCGGCGGAGAGCCCGTCGGCAGTAGTGGTTCAGGAGAGCAAGGGGAGATGGCGAGCACCGTCACCTCGCGCCGCAAGCAGCTCGGCAATGAGCTCAGGCATGCTCGAAACGCCGCGAAGATGACGCAGCAGCAAGTCGCCGAGGTACTCGGCTGCACCCAGGGCAAGGTCAACAAGATCGAGTCCGGTGCGGTGGGGGTCAAGCTCGGAGATGTGCGGACCATGCTGAACGCGTTCGGGATCAACGGCGAAGAGGCCGACACTCTGATGAACCTGGCCCGGGCCGCGGCCGGGCAGCGCGGCCATTGGTCGGGCTACCGGTCGGTGGTGCCGCACTGGTTCCGCACCTTCACCGACCTCGAGCCCGCCGCCGCGGAGATCCTTACCTGGCACGGCGAGCGCGTGCCGGGGCCGCTGCAGTCCGAGCACTACATGCTCAAGCAGTTCACCGAGGCGGGAGCCACCGACGTCACGTCGCTGGTGCGCAACCGGCTCGACCGCAAGGCGGTGTTCGACCAGCAGCAGCCGCCGTACTACCGGTTCATCATCAGCGAGGGCGCGCTGCGCCGCGCACCCGGCGGGTTCGCGCCCGCGGTGATGCTGGACCAAGTGGAGCACCTGCTCGCGCTCGACCGGCACCCGCGCGTCTACGTGCACGTGCTGCCCTTCAGCGCGAAGCTCGCCGCGGTGCCCAACGACTTCACGATCATGCGGTTCCCGGACCGCACCCGCGACTTCGTCTACATCGAACACTCCGCGGGCGGGCTGTACCTCGACGACGTGAAGGACTTCAACATCTTCGTGGACTCGTGGGACCGCCTGCGCGGCGCGGCCCTGGAGCGGGGCGAGACGCGGCAGTTCCTCAAGGAGCTGGCGGAAAGCTACCGTTCGCAGATGATGTGACCAGTGCTTCGAGCACGGGCACAGTGGCTTCGGCGGCGGGCAGGGCGTTGATCTCCGCCTGTACGCGACGCGCGGCCTCGCGGTAGCTGGAGTCGTCCAGCAACTCCGCGGCAGCTTGGCGGATTTCGTCCGGAGTGGACGTTTCCGGGTCGAGCACGCGCCCGACGTGCAGCGCGGCGCAGCGCCGGGCGTTGCCGGGCTGGTCGGCGCCCATCGGGAAGAGCAGCGACGGCAGACCGTGCGAGAGCGCGCCGATCACGCTGCCGGACCCGGCGTGCGAGATCATCAAATCGAGGCGCGGCAACAGTTCGGCCTGCGGGACGAACCGTTCCACCCGGACGTGCGCCGGTTGCGGTCCGAACTCGGCGGGGTCGATCTGGGTGCCGACGGTGGCGGTCACCTCCGCGTCCAACTGGCCCAACCCGGCGAGGGTGCGCTCGATGAGGTCGCCGGACTCGAGGTTGAAGTTGGTGCCGAGCGTGAAGTACACGTGCGGTTTCCCGGCGGGTTGCCGCGGTGCGACCGGATCTCCTTGGCGGAACGAGAAAGTACCGGGCGGCAGCGGCGAGCTGGGGTCTCGAAAGGACGGCGGGAGCGGCGAAAGCACCTGGCCGCGGGTCAGCATTTCGAGCTCCGGATCGTCCGGCAGACCGTGCGCCGCGCGAGCTTCCGCGAGCGGTTCGGCGAGGAGTTCCTTGCGCAGCAACGTTCCCGCGGCGAGCACCAGGACGGTGGCGCACGGCAGGCCCAGCACCTCGGCGGCGATCGCGGCGGAGAAGTCCACTTCGTCCCGGACGATCAGGTCCGGTCGCCATTCCCGGGCCAGCTCCAGCAGCACCGGCACGTGTTCGCGGGTCGCGCGGCGGGCGAACAGTTCCCGGATTTCCCAGTCGTCGCGCGCCGGATCGACCGGCGGCATCGGCTGCCGCGTCGCCTCGGCTTCGCGTGGCTCGTTGACCGCGAAGGTCGTGAACCCGGCTTTGGCGAGCGCGGGCACGTGCGAACCGCCGCCCGCGACGGCTACGGTATGGCCGCGTGCGGCAAGCGCTCGCGCGACCGGCGCCATCGGATCGAAGTGGCCGCGACCGCCGACGAACGAGAAAAGAATGCGCATCCATCCCAACCTAGTGGCCCGGATGTACCGGAGTCGTGGCATTTTCGGGCGGTTGCCGGGGGCGGCGGCGCGCGACCGCGGCGAGTGGGCACACTGGTACCCGCACGGAAGGGGAAGCTGATGACTCAGGCACCGGATCCGGAAGCCCCGGAGGGCGTCGACCTCGATCGGCCGAACGCGGCGCGGATTTACGACTGGTTCCTCGGCGGCACCGCGAACTGGGCGATCGACCGCGAGTTCGGCGAACGGGCGGTCCAGACCTTTCCGATGATCAAGACCATCGCCAGGGCCGGCCGCGAGTTCCTCGGCCGCGGCGTGCGGTACATGGCCGAACAGGGCATCGACCAGTTCCTCGACATCGGCTCCGGCGTGCCCACGGTCGGCAACGTGCACGAGATCGCCACCTCGGTGAACCCGAACGCGCGCTGTGTCTATGTCGACAACGAACCGGTGGCCGTCGCGCATTCGCAGATCCTGCTGGAACGCGACGGAGTCGCCGACCGGCACGCGGTGCTGCACGGCGACCTGCGCAACCCGGCCGACGTCTGGCCGCGCGCGCTCGACACCGGCGTACTCGACCCGAAGCGCCCGATCGGCCTGATCATGGTCGGAGTGCTGTACTTCATCGGCCGCGACGAGCCCGCGCTGGAGATCGTGCAGAAGTATTTGTCGCTGCTGCCGTCCGGCTCGTACTTCCTGTCCTCGCACCTGACCGACGACGGCGTCCCGACGAACGACGGCGAACGCCGCGACGCGATCCACAAGCAGTACCAGCAGTCGAGCACCCCGTTCCACTACCGCTCGCGCGCGGAGTTCGGGGAGTTCTTCTCCGGGCTGGAGCTGGTGGAACCGGGCATCTCGTGGGTGTCGGCCTGGCACCCGGAAGCGGGCGACTCGAGCGCGGGCGACCGGATGTCGGACGACCCCTCGTTCAGCGGCGGGATTTGCGCGCTGGGCCGTAAGCCCTGACGCTTGCCGTTCCGGCTCGCTGTGACCGTCCGGTGCTGACGGACCCGTTGGGGTTTTCTTCAGTAGCGCGGTGTGCGCCAGCTCCGTCTCTCGCGTTAGGTCCGTGAAGGGCTCCTTGAGGGAATCAGACCTGGATCCACCGAGTCTCTGTTTGTGTTGGGTTTGTTGATGTTGTTGGTGGGTTTGCGGGTGGGGCCGGGTGTGTGGGCGTGCTGGTGTGGCTGGCGTCGCACCAGCGCG
>NZ_JARACH010000108.1:0-16297 GCF_029087445.1 Amycolatopsis sp. La24 | reverse complement strand
ACGAAGCTCTCCTGCGGTCTGGGGTGGCTTGTCAAGGCATCTTTCCCGCCTTGACAAGCCACCCCAGACCGTCAGCACAATCAAGCTTCGGGGTGCCCCACCGCACTCCCCAAGGCAATGTCGCCGCCAGGCGACGAGCCGACAGCGGACCAGCGAGTCTCCCCAGGAAACGCCCCCACCCCGGGGTAACCTCCCCCTTTGTGCGGTCAACCCTCGAACGCCCCTCCGAACGCGTCTGCAACGCGTTCGGCAGCGACGCCGACGCCATCACCCTCCTCCCGGACTCCGAAACCTGGCACGCCGGCGACGTGGTCTTCAAACGCGTCACCGACCGCTCCCAAGCCCTCTGGACCGCCCGAGCCCTGGACTTCGCCGAGGACCCCGGCCTCCGCATCGCCAGACCGGTCCGCTCGCGAGACGGCCGCTGGATCGTCGGAGACTGGTCAGCCTGGCGCTACCTCCCCGGCACCGCCGAACACCGCTGCGACGAAGCGGTTCTCGCGGCAGTACGCCTCCACCGGACAACCGCAGACCTCCCCAGGCCGGACTTCCTCTCCGCCCGCGACGACATCGACGCGGTAGCCGACCGGATCGCCTGGGAAGAACTAGACCGCCCCCTCTCGGAGGAAAAAGGCGGCCGCTGGTTCGAAATCCTCGCCCCGGCCCGCCGTCCGATCAAACTCCCGCACCAGGTCGCGCACGGCGAACTCCTGGCCGGCCTGCTCTTCGACGGTGACGAAGCTCCCGGCGTAGTCGATTTCGTCCCGTACTACCGCCCAGGCGAATGGGGTGCCGCGATCGCCGCGGTCGACTCGCTGATCTGGGGCGGCGCGACCGGAGCTCTCCTGGAGCGCTGGGCCCACCTCCCCGAATGGCCCCAGCTCCTGCTGCGCGCCATCCTCTTCCGCCTCGCCTCGCACGCACTCGACCCCAGGTCCACGAACGCCGCGTTGGACGGCCTGCGCGCGGCGGCCCGCGAGGTCAGCGCGATCCTCTGACTCACTGCGCGCCTCCGCCATGACGGCGGGCAATGTCAACTGCCCGAAACATTCCGGCACGTCGAGGTAACACAGCGTCCTTACCGTCGGGTCATCGCCGACCCGAGGAGCGCCTGTGCCGCACGTCGACACACATTGCCCGTACTGCGCCCTGCAGTGCGGGATGCGCCTGGATGAGACCCGGGTCACCCCAAGGAACTTCCCGGTCAACGCGGGTGGCCTGTGCCAGAAAGGCTGGACCGCCGGCGCCCTGCTGAAATCCGGCGCACGCCTGACCTCGCCGCTGCTCCGCCGAGACGGCGAACTCCAGCCGGTTTCCTGGGGCGAGGCACTGGATTTCGTCGCGGACCGACTGCTTGCCTCGCGCCGCGAACACGGTGCGGATTCGGTCGCCGTGTTCGGCGGCGGCGGGCTTACGAACGAAAAGGCTTACCTGCTCGGGAAATTCGCCCGGATCGCGCTCGGAACGTCGCAAATCGACTACAACGGCCGATTCTGCATGTCCTCCGCCGCCGCGGCCGGGATGCGCGCCTTCGGAGTAGACCGCGGACTCCCGTTCCCGGTAACCGATCTCGCGAACGCGGACGTCGTCCTGCTCGCCGGGGCGAACCCGGCCGAGACGATGCCGCCGTTCATGCAGCATCTGGAAAGCGCGGAACTAATCGTCATCGACCCGCGCCGCACGCCGACCGCCGAGCGGGCCGCGCTGCACCTCGCGCCAGCGCCAGGAACGGATCTTGCACTGGCGTTGGGAATTCTCCACGCGGTCGTCGCCGAAGGACACCTGGACAAGTCCTATGTGGATCTTCGGACGTCCGGGTTTGACGAAATGTGGCGCATCGCCGCCACCTGGTGGCCGGAACGGGTCGAGCGGGTCACCGGGGTCTCGGCCGCAGACCAGCGGCAGGCCGCGGAAATGCTCGCGCGGGCTGGCAACGCGTATGTGCTCACCGGGCGAGGAACGGAACAACACGCCTCCGGAACCGCGACGGTCGGCGGGTGGATCAATCTCGCCCTCGCGCTGGGTTTGCCCGGGCGTGCCGGATCTGGCTTCGGGTGTCTGACCGGACAAGGCAACGGCCAGGGCGGACGCGAGCACGGGCAGAAAGCGGACCAACTGCCTGGTTATCGCAAGATTGACGACCCGGCGGCGCGTGCGCATGTTGCCCAGGTTTGGGGTGTGCAGCCGGAAAGCTTGCCGGGACCGGGGCGTTCCGCGGTCGAGTTGCTCGACGCGCTGGGCGATTCAATCAAGGCCCTGCTGGTGTTCGGAAGCAATCCGGTGGTGTCGGCTCCGCGCTCTTCCCGGGTGCAGGAACGGTTGGCCGGACTGGATCTTCTCGTGGTGGCGGACTTTGTCCTCTCGGAAACCGCGGAGCTGGCCGACGTGGTGTTCCCGGTCCCGCAGTGGGCCGAAGAGGAGGGCACGTTGACCAACCTCGAAGGCCGAGTCCTCTTGCGACAAAGGTCGATCGAGGCACCGGACGGGGTACGCAGCGATCTGTCGCTGTTGCGTGATCTCGCAGTCCGAATTGGACAGCCCGCGGAAAGGTTTCCGGACGACGCGGTGGAGGTTTTCGAGGAGCTGCGAGCCGCGTCGAAGGGCGGAGCCGCGGACTACTCCGGGGTGACTTACCAACGGCTGAGTTCCGGGGAAGCATTGCACTGGCCGGTTCTGGACGAGACACACCCGGGTACGCCGCGAATGTTCCTCGACGGATTCGCGCATCCAGACGGTCGGGCACGGTTCGCCGAGGTTGACCACAGTGGACCTGCGGAACTGCCGGACGAGGTTTTTCCGTTGCAGGCAACGACTGGACGAGTGTTGCAGCACTACCAATCCGGTGCGCAGACCCGCCGGATCGCGGAGTTGACGGCGGTCGTGCCGGAGGCGTTCGTCGAGGTGCACCCGGATACTGCGGCGCGGTCCGGGTTGGCCGACGGAGACCACGCGGTGGTGCGATCGCGGCGCGGGGAGACCGTCGCGCTGGTGCGGTGTGTGCCGTCGATGCGGGCGGACCTCGTCTTCCTGCCGTTCCATTTTCCCGGTGCGGCGCGGGCGAATCTGGTGACCAACCCGGCGCTGGACCCGGTGAGCCGGATGCCGGAGTTCAAGGTGTGCGCGGTGTCGTTGGCGAGGGCGGAAGCATGAGCGCGCGGAACGTCGTCGTCATCGGATACGGGATGGCCGGGGCGCGGCTCGCGGACGAGATCCGGCGGCGCGATCCGGAAGGCGACCGGGTACGGCTGACCGTGCTCGGCGAGGAGGCGCATCCGGCCTACAACCGCGTGCTGCTGTCCACTGTGGTCGCTGGCGGGATGAGCCCGGACACGGTGCGGCTGCACGATTCCGAGTGGGCCGCGCAGACGCGAGTCGATTTGCGGCTCGGAACGCGGGTGACGCGGATCGACCCGATGCGCCGGGTCGTCTGCACTGAAGACGAGGATTTCCCTTACGACGCAGTCGTCCTCGCGACCGGAGCCGCGCCGTGGCTGCCGCCGGTCGAAGGGCTCGAACTCGGACCGGAGGTCGTGGCGTTCCGCACGCTGGACGACTGCGCGCGCATCGTGGACGCCGCACGGCCAGGCGCGCCGGTCGCGGTGCTCGGCGGCGGGTTGCTTGGCTTGGAAGCCGCGCGAGGGCTGGCCGGACGCGGAGCGAACGTGACGGTGGTGCATCCGCAGCCGCATGTGCTGGAACGGCAGCTGGATTCCGGCGCCGGCCGGGTGCTGGCGCGGCGGTTGGCGGAGCTGGGCGTCACGTTCCGCTTCGAAGTGACGGCTGCTCGGCACCTGCCCGGAGACGGTCTCAAACTCGATGACGGCAGCTTCGTTCCCGCTGACCTGGTGGTCGTAGCGGCGGGCGTGCGTCCGGAGACGTCGCTCGCCGAAGCCGCCGGACTGGCGGTGGACCGCGGAATCCTGGTGGACGATCTGCTCCGGACCAGCGACGGCCGGATCCACGCACTGGGCGACTGCGCTCGACACCCGGGTGCGCCGCCGGGATTGGTGCAGCCCGCGTGGGAACAGGCCGCGGTGCTCGCGGACCTGCTCACCGGCTCGGACGCCACGGCACGCTATCGCGGCACCCGCACGGTGACCCGGCTCAAAGCCCGCGACATCGACCTCGCCGCGCTCGGCGAAACGCAGGTGACCAGCGAGGACGCCGCGGCCGAGGTCGTGACCTTCGACGATCCGTCCGGCGGCAGGTACGGCAAGCTCGTCGTCCGTGGCGACCGCGTGACCGGCGCGATCCTGCTCGGCCTGCCGGACGCGGCGGCGACCGTGACGCAGCTGCACGACCGAGGCACGCCGGTCCCCGAAGACCGGCTCGCGGTGCTGCTCGGCCGTGCGCTGCCCGCGGGTGCGCCAACGGCGGCGAGCCCGGCGGATCTTCCTTCGTCCACAGTGATCTGCCGCTGCAACGCGGTGACCAAAGGCCGGCTGATCGAAGCCTGGCGAGGTGGTGCCACCGACGCTGCCGCACTCGCCCGCACTACCCGCGCCACCACGGGATGCGGCAGCTGCCGCGACACGGTCGGCGCGGTCGCGGACTGGCTGGCCGCGCAATGACCGCCCCCCGTAACGAGGAGGACGCCATGACCCGCCGTTGGATCGAGCACTGGGATCCCGAGGACGACGAGTTCTGGGAATCGACCGGCAAGCGCGTCGCCCGGCGCAATCTGTGGTTTTCCGTGTTCTCCGAGCACATCGGCTTCTCGATCTGGACACTGTGGTCGGTCGTGGTGCTGTTCATGGGCCCGGCCTACGGGTTCAGCGCGGCGGACAAATTCCTGCTCGTCTCCACCCCGACGGTGGTCGGCGCGATCATGCGGATCCCGTACACCTTCGCGGTGGCGCGCTTCGGCGGTCGCAATTGGACAGTCATCAGCGCGGTGCTGCTGCTCATTCCGACGGTGCTGACCGCCATCGTGCTGCACCCGGGTACCTCGCTGGGCACGTTCGTTCTGATGGCCGCGCTCGGCGGCGTCGGCGGCGGCAACTTCGCTTCGTCGATGACGAACATCAACACCTTCTATCCCGAACGGCACAAGGGCTGGGCACTCGGGTTGAACGCCGGTGGCGGAAACCTCGGTGTCGCGGTGATTCAGCTCGTCGGACTTCTCGTCATCGGCACCGCTGGTGCGACTGCGCCGCGATTGGTGCTCTACATCTACCTTCCCCTGATCGTCATCGCCGCCACCTGCGCTGCGTTGTTCATGGACAACTTGGCCAGCGTTCGCGGTGACACCAAAGCCATGCGCGAGGTAGTCCGTTATGGACACACCTGGGTCATGTCGCTGCTGTACGTCGGCACGTTCGGTTCCTTCATCGGCTACAGCTTCGCCTTCGGTTTGGTGCTGCAGAACCAGTTCGGCCGGACACCGTTGCAGGCGGCCGCGGTGACGTTCCTCGGTCCGCTGCTGGGTTCGCTGTCGAGGCCGATCGGCGGATGGCTGTCGGACCGCGTCGGCGGCGGCCGCGTCACCTTCGCGACGTTCGGCGCGATGGCGTTGGCGACGGTGGTGCTGGTGCTGGCTTCCTCAGCGGACTCGCTGGCGACATTTACCGCCGCGTTCATCGTTTTGTTCGTGCTCACCGGAATCGGCAACGGATCGACGTACAAGATGATCCCGGCGATCTTCCAGGTCAAGGCGCGAGCAGCGATTCAGGCTGGTGCGGACGAGGCGACGGAATTGCGCAACGCGCGTCGACTGTCCGGTGCGTTGATCGGATTGGCCGGTGCGATCGGTGCGCTGGGCGGGTTGTTCATCAACCTCGCGTTCCGGCAGTCGTTCGCCGACGCGCACAGCGGCGTTCCGGCGTTCGTCGGTTTCTTGGTCTTCTACGCGGTGTGCGTGGGTGTGACGTGGTTCGGCTACCTGCGCAAGCCGGCGGTGCGCGCGCAGGTGGCGTTGGCAGGAGCGGAGGTCTGAAATGCCTACAGTGGTGGTTGCCGGGCACGGCATGGTCGCGCACCGGTTCGTGGAGGCACTTCGTGCGGCCGACAAGGCGGGCGAGTGGCGGGTCGTCGTCTTCGGCGAGGAGAACCGTCCCGCTTACGACCGGGTCGCGCTTACCTCCTATGTGGACAGTTGGGATCCGGCGGCGTTGGCGTTGCCGGGCTCCGACTACGCGGACGATGACACGGTCGACCTTCGGCTTGGCGAAGTCGTCGTATCGGTGGATCGCGAAGCCAAGACGGTGACGTCGGCTTCCGGACAGGTCGAGTCGTACGACTCGCTGGTGCTGGCTACCGGCTCGCGTCCGTTCGTGCCGCCGGTGCCGGGCCGGGATCTGCCGGGCGTGTTCGTGTACCGGACGATCGAAGACCTCGACGCGATTCGGGCCGCTGCAGAACGGCAGGGTCGTGGCCGCCGGGCGGCGATGGTGATCGGTGGCGGTCTCCTCGGTCTGGAGGCGGCCAAGGCATTGCGGGACATGGGGTTGTCGCCGCACGTGGTGGAGATGGCACCGCGGCTGATGCCGTTGCAGGTCGACGATGGCGGCGGCGGCCTGTTGCGGCGGCTCATCACGAACCTTGACGTGACTGTCCACACCGGAACTTCGACGGATGCGATCGAGGCGGACGGTACGCGGTTGCTGGCTCGGTTGGGCAACGGCACGGAGCTGGACGTCGACCTGGTGGTCTTCTCCGCCGGGGTCCGTCCTCGGGACGACTTGGCCCGCGAGTCCGGTTTGGACGTTGGCGAGCGCGGCGGCGTGCTGGTCGACGCGACGTGCCGGACCAGCGATTCGGCGGTGTACGCGATCGGCGAGTGCGCGGCGGTCGAAGGCCGGGTGTACGGCATCGTCGCGCCGGGGTACGCGATGGCGGAGGTGGTCGCGGCGCAGCTCACCGGCACGACGGCGAGCTTCCCCGAACCGGACACCGCGACGAAGCTGAAGCTGATGGGCGTGGACGTCGCCAGCTTCGGCGACGCGCACGCGGCCACCGAAGGAGCGCTGGAAGTCGCGGTGAACGACGCCGTGGCCGGGACGTACAAGAAGCTGGTGGTGACCGACGACGGCCGGACGCTGCTCGGCGGGGTCCTGGTCGGCGACGCGGCGGAGTACAACACGCTGCGTGCGCTGGTCGGGCGTCCGCTGCCCGCTGACCCGGGCGCGTTGCTCGCCCCGGCCGGCGGCGGTACGGCGGTCGGCGTGGACGCGTTGCCGGACGAGGCGCAGGTCTGTTCGTGCAACGGGGTTTCCAAGGGCGCGCTGACCCGGGCGATCACTGAGGACGGTTGTGATTCGGTCGGGAAGCTGAAGGCGTGCACGCGCGCGGGAACGTCGTGCGGCTCGTGCGTGCCGATGCTGGCGAAGCTGCTGAACGCGTGCGGCGTCGAGCAGTCGAAGGCGTTGTGCGAACACTTCACGCAGTCTCGTGCGGAGCTGTTCGAGATCATCCGTGCGACGCAAATGACGACGTTCAGCGAGGTAGTGAGCCGGTACGGCACCGGGACGGGGTGCGCGGTGTGCAAGCCCGCGGTGGCGTCGATCCTGGCGACGCTGGGCAACGGGCACATTCTCGGCGGCGAGCAGGCGGCGCTGCAGGACACGAACGACCGGTTCCTGGCGAACATGCAGCGCAACGGCAGCTATTCGGTGGTGCCGCGGATTCCCGGCGGCGAGATCACGCCGGAGAAACTGATGGTGATCGCGCAGGTTGCGCAGGATTTCGGGTTGTACACGAAGATCACCGGCGGACAGCGGATCGACCTGTTCGGGGCCACTGTGGACCAGCTGCCGGACATCTGGCGGCGACTGGTCGATGCGGGCTTCGAGTCCGGGCACGCATACGGAAAGTCGTTGCGGACAGTTAAATCCTGTGTCGGCTCGACCTGGTGCCGCTACGGGGTGCAGGACAGCGTGGGACTGGCGATCGATCTGGAGCTGCGGTATCGCGGACTGCGGTCACCGCACAAGATCAAGGCCGGAGTATCGGGTTGTGCGCGTGAATGCGCCGAAGCGCGCGGCAAGGACTTCGGCGTGATCGCCACCGAACACGGATGGAACCTTTACGTCGGCGGCAATGGCGGAGCGACGCCACGACACGCGGAACTGCTGGTGTCTGATGTGGACACCGAAACGCTGGTGCGCACGATTGACCGGTTCCTGATGTTCTACGTGCGCACGGCGGATCGGTTGCAGCGCACGGCACCGTGGATCGAGGAGCTCGACGGCGGGCTCGACCACCTGCGTGCGGTGATCGTGGACGACAGCCTCGGCATCTGCGAGGACCTGGACGCGGCGATGGCGAAACACATCGAGGGTTACACCGACGAATGGCGAGGAGTGTTGGAGGATCCGGACAAGCTGGCGCGGTTCAGTTCGTTCGTGAACGCGCCGGGGACGCCGGACCCGTCGATCTCGTTCCGCGCGGAGCGGGAGCAGAAGATCCCGGTGCTGCTGGGAGTTCCGGAGGTGCGGCGATGACCATGACTTCATCCTGGACCGCGGTGTGCGCGGCGGCGGAGATCCCGGAGTTCTCCGGAGCGGCGGCGCTGATCGACGGCCAGCAGGTCGCGGTGTTCCATGCCGGCGACGGCTGGTACGCACTGTCCAATTGGGACCCGTGCAGCGGCGCGGCGGTGCTGTCGCGTGGGATCGTCGGCGACGCCGGGGGAGAGCCGGTGGTCGCGTCACCGGTTTACAAGGAACGGTTCTCGCTTCGCAGCGGCGCGTGTCTCGACGCGGAAGGCGTTTCGGTGCCGGTGTATCCGGTTCGAGTACGGGACGGGGTGATCGAGGTGGGCTCGCCGTGACGGACGTCCGGCCGTTGGCCGGGTTCACGGTGGGAATCACGGCAGCGCGCCGAGCTGAAGAGCTGGGCGCGCTGCTTGTGCGCCAGGGTGCGGCCGTCCGGTACGGACCGGCGATCCGGATCGTGCCGCTGGCCGACGACACCGAACTGCACGCGGCGACGATGCGATTGCTGGAGTCCCCAGTGGACATCATGGTGGCGACGACCGGGATCGGCTTCCGCGGCTGGATCGAGGCCGCGGAAGGCTGGGGTCTCGGCGAAAAGGTGCTGGACCATCTGTCGAACGCCTCTTTGCTCACTCGCGGTCCGAAGGCAGCCGGGGCGGTGCGTACGGCCGGGTTAGCGGAGAACTACTCGCCCGCGTCGGAGAGCAGTGCGGAGCTGTTGCAGTACCTCACGCAGTCCGGAGTGGACGGACGACGGATCGCGTTGCAGTTACACGGCGAGCCATTGCCGTACTTCGCGGAGACTCTTCGGCAGGCGGGGGCCGAGGTGATCGAGATCCCGGTGTACCGCTGGGTGGCGCCGGCCGACCCCGGGCCGCTGGACCGGCTGCTGGACGCGGTCCTGGAAGGCACGATCGACGCGTTGCCGTTCACCAGTGCGCCCGCTGCCGCGTCCACTGTCGCGATGGCGCGGCGGACCGGCCGTCTCGCCGCGTTGATCGAGGTGTTGAGCACCCGCGTGGTCGTGGCGTGCGTAGGCCCGATCGCGGCCGCGCCGCTCGCTTCGCTCGGCATTCCGACCGTCCAACCGAGACGGTCGCGGATCGGAGCGCTGGCGAGAACGGTCGCGGACGCCCTGGTCACCGCCTCGCCGACGCTGTATGCCGCCGGACATGTGTTGCAGATCCGCGGCACTGGCGCGTTGGTGGACGGCGAATGGCGCGAGATCGCTCCAGCCCCGATGGCGCTTCTGCGTGCGCTCGCGCGGCAGCCCGGCCGGGTGGTCGCGCGCCGGGAGTTGTCCGCCGAGCTTCCGTCCGGCGGCGAGGCGCATGCGGTGGAGACGGCGATCGGCCGGTTGCGGACGTCTCTCGGCGGTGCCGGTGTGGTGCAGACGGTGGTCAAGCGCGGGTACCGGCTGGCAGTGAATCCCGGCGACACCCCAGCGTCGATCGGCTAGCCTCGGCACGGTGTGGATGGTCCCGATTCCGCCGGGAACGGTGACGCTCACCGACCGGCGGACAGAACGCAGTTGGACGGTCGACGTGCCCGCTTTCGAGCTTGGCGCGTTTCCGGTCACCCAGGAGCAATACGACGGCGGCGATGATCTCCCCGCTGTAGAGGTGTCCTGGTTGGACGCGGTGCGGTTTTGCAACACACTGTCCGAACGGGACGGACTGGCACCGGCGTATCGCCTTGACGGCGGAGAAGTGGCGTGGGACCGGGCCGCGTCCGGCTACCGGCTGCCTACTGAAGCCGAATGGGAACACGCCTGCCGCGCGGGAACCGAGGGACCGAGGTACGGCGACCTGGACGAGATCGCCTGGTACGAAGGAAACTCCGGCGATCGCCTGCATCCGCCTGGCGAGAAGCGTCCGAACGCCTGGGGTGTTTACGATCTGCTGGGCAACACGTGGGACTGGTGCTGGGATCTCTACGATCCGGCGGTCTACGGCGAGTACCGGGTGCTCAAGGGCGGCGGCTGGGCGGACGAGCACTGGAGCGTCCGGGTGTCCGTGCGTCGTCGGAGCCACCCAACGTTCCGGGTGGACGACGTCGGCTTTCGCGTCGCGAAGTCCAGTTAGGACTGCGCGGAGTCCCACCAGGACAGAATGCGGGTGCCGTACAACGTGAGCCACTTCGAAGGTTCACCGGCCGGGACGTCGACCTCGAACCACATGTCGCCGGGCAATCTGCCGTCCTGCAACCAAGTTCCGTCTGGTTGCCGGGCGGCGCGAACCCGTTCCACGGCGTCGGCGAGGCGCGGGTCGGGCGGAATGTCGTCCACGATGGCGGCTTCGCGGAAGTATTCGAGGGCGTTGATCGCGCTGTAGTGCCACCGCGTCGGGTACGTGAAGTGGTCGACCCAGGGAGCCACCTGTTCGCCGGTCGAAAGCCGATAGAGCAGACGACGCTTCAGCAGGTACTCCTCACCGGCGCGGCGGGCGGCGTGCGTCTCGTCGGTACCGCCGGTCGCGATGTCGTAGGCGAGCAAGCCTTTCACCGCGTTCAGCGTCGAGTGGAAGGACGAGCGCTTCGAGTCCTCGACCCATTCGCAGTTCCAGCCGCCGTCGGCCATCTGGTGCTCGGTGAACCAGCGGGCGAGCCCGGAGACGTCGACGCCGAGCCAGCCGCCGTTCGCGATCGTCCAGGCGTTGATGCAGACGTCGACCTCGCCGCCCCAGTACGGTAAATCGTCGTATTCCCACCGGGAATTCTCCGCGAGCAATTCAGCGGTGCGATTGGCGCGCAAGACCGCCGGGTCCATTCCCCATTCCCGCAGCATGTTGAGCGACCAGGTGGTGGCTGTCCACGGCTGCCCGGTATCGGGACCGGGGGTGAATCGCGCCGGGAAGTAAGCACCGCCCGCCCACTGACCGTCCGGGTCCTGCCGGGCGAGGAGCTGCGCGCCGAAGCCCTCGGTCGCGATCTTGTGCCGGGTGGCCGTCCAGACCTCGGGCGGCGCGTCCGCCAAGTCCCGTTCGACCTGCCAGCGCAGCGTCGGGTCTGAGTCGAGCAGCCATTTCAGCACGTCAGAAACTGTAGCCCGCCGGTCAAGCCCAGGTCACGGAAAAGTCCTGGTAGCCCCGCGCGGTCGCGGCCCGGGCCGCCTCGTCCTCGGCCGCCGCGCGGTCCGGGCGGCGGAGCGGATCGAATTCGGCCAGCGTGAAAGTCAGCCGTTTGCCGGACGCCTTCATCCGCCAAGTGCCCAGAATCTCGCCGTCGACCAAAAGCGCACCCGGGCTGCCGAGAATTTTCCACACCTCTTTCGCCCGCGCTTTGTCCGGAACGAGGACGGCTTTGTCGCGGCCCTGCGTGTACGGATCGAGCGGCGGCAACAGGCGTACTCCGGCAGGCGACGGCGGGTTCTCCAGCGCGGCCAACCGGTCATTCGGGATGAAGGCCCGGCGGCGGTCCACTTTGACCTCGGTGACCGCGGCAGGCCACGTTTCGTTGATGCACGTCTTCGCGGTGCCGACGAAACCGGCCGCGTCGCCCGGCGTCGCGGGTCCGTTGAAGCGCAAATACTGCTCAAGCACCCGCGAAACCGCCGCCGGCACCGGGCGGGTGGACATTCGTCCGCGACCCTCCAGCGGTGCGAGCGTCGCGGGACTCTGCCCGGCTTCGAGCCGAGTGCCGCCGTGGAGGGCCGCGACACGCATGAGCTGTTCGTGCACGTGGGTGACATTGCAGGGACGGCACCAGCGGCTGAACGAGGGCGGCAACAACTTCGTGATTTCCCCGCTCACCGCGCCCTTGGTCATCGGCTTGGTGACCACCTTGCGGATCGCCCGCGCGGTGGTGAACACAATGTCCACTGGGGACTCCGCTGCCGCCTGGATGTCCTTCTTCTGCCACAACATTCGCGCCAGCGCGTCCGGATCGCCGATGGGCACCAAAGCGGCCGCCAGCTCCGGCAGATCCACGCGCCGGTGGAAATGCGGCGCGCCCCGGTGCGACCACACCAGGGCGAGCCGCTGATCGTCCACAAGAGACTCCGGCGTGACCGGATCAGGCATCCGGGCCGCCAGCGAGAGCAAAGCGGTGTCGCGCATGCTGTCCTGCAGACCCAGGTCCAGCAGCGGCAAGTCGTACGGATCGGCAACGGAGCGGTGCAGCCCCTGCTCGGCGATCCGGTACGCCAGCGCCTGTTCGCGCGACACCTCCAGCATCCCGGCCTCCTTCAGAGCGTGTAATCGAAGGTGTACGACACCGTCGGCTCGCCCAGTACGCCGTGCACTGTCCCGGAGCCGCCGATGCCGGCCAGTTCGCCGGTGCCGGAGCCCGGCACGACCTCGAATTTCGAGCTGATGCTCTTCGGGTCGAAGCTCCACTCCTGGCGGACGACGAACGTGCCGCGGCGGCCGTCGACAGTGCCCTCGAACCGGTCGTAGCCCGGCGACGTGGTCGCGCCGCCGTCGTAGCCCTCGCCCGGGTAGTACAGCAGGTAGTCGCCCGTGGCCGCACCCTGGATCACGCCCGAGTAGTCCATCGCGGCGTGCACGTACGCGACGCGCGGGCCGCCCTCCTCGCCGCTCGCCACGTGCTCTTCCCACTTCGTCATGCCAAACGTGTTCATCCCGCATACTCAATCACCTATACCTGCCATCTTGTGTCAGGTATTTCAGTCATACTTGCCACATGCGTGCCGGCCGTTTGCTCACCGTGCTTCTCCTGCTGCAGAACCGCGGCCGGATGACCGCCGAGGAACTGGCCGCTGAGCTGGAGGTTTCGGTCCGGACCGTGTACCGGGACATCGAGGCGCTGTCGGCCTCGGGCGTGCCGGTCTACGCCGACCGCGGCCGCAGCGGCGGCTACCAGCTCGTCGACGGCTACCGGACCCGGCTGACCGGGCTCAACGAGGACGAAGCCCAGTCGCTGGCGCTGGCCGGGCTCCCGGTGGCGGCCGCGGAGCTGGGGCTCGGCACGGTGCTCGCGGCGGCGCAGCTGAAGCTGTACGCCGCGTTGCCGCACGAGCTGCGAAGCCGCGCCGGCCGCGTCGCCGAACGCTTCTACCTCGACGTTCCCGGCTGGCATCGCGGCATCGAAAGCCTGCCGACCCTGTCCGCGGTCGCCGACGCGGTGTGGGCCGGGCGACGGGTCCGCGTCCGGTACGAACGATGGGGCCAGCGCGAGGTCGAGCGGGTGCTGGAGCCGCTCGGGCTGATCCTCAAAGCAGGCAACTGGTACCTCGCCGCCCGGTGCGAGGGGACCGATCGCACCTACCGGATTTCGCGCATCCACGAGCTGACCGACCTCGGCGAGGAGTTCGAGCGACCGGCGGAATTCGACCTCGCTCGTTACTGGCAGGAGTGGTCGGAGCAGTTTGAACGCCGGATGTACCCCCGAAAGGCGACAGTCCGCCTCTCGCCGAGGGCCCAAGCTCTCGTACCGTTCTACGCGGGCAGCGTCGGTGCCCGGGCGCTGCGCGAGGCAACCGCCGCCGGAGCGGAACCGGACAGCGACGGATGGTTGACAATCGACCTGCCGGTCGAACCGGGAGAAGCCGCGATCGGCGAACTGCTGCGGTTCGGGCCGCATCTGGAGGTGCTCGCGCCGGAGGGTCTGCGGACGGAACTGGCGGCTGCGATCCGGGAGATGGGGCAGGCGTATGAGTGAGTGCGGCGGGTTCGGCTGGCTGCCCGCCTTTGCCGGAGACGGGACGAGCGGATGAGCGAGCTGATCAGGTTTTCGCAAGAGACGGGGCAAGCGAATGGGTGAGCTGGACGGCGTGCGGATCGGCGTCACGGCCGAGCGGCGCGCGGACGACCTGATCGGCGCGTTGCTCCGGCACGGCGCGGAAGTGCGGCACGCGCCGACGATCACGATCGTCCCGTTGGCCGGCGATCCGGAACTGCGTCGCGGCACCGAAGCCGTCCTCGCCGCGCCGGTCGACCTCACCGCGGTCACCACCGGGGCCGGGTTCCGCGGCTGGCTCGACGCGGCCGAGGGCTGGGGACTTCGCGAGGCGCTGCTGGACGCACTGGCCGGGTCGCGCATCTTCGCGCGCGGGCCTAAAGCGGTCGGTGCGGTGCGGGGCGTCGGCCTGCGCGAGGAGTACTCCGCGCCCGGCGAGACCAACGACGAGCTGTTCGGCGCGCTCACCGAAGCCGGTGTCGAGGGCGCGCGCGTCGCGCTGCAACTGCACGGGGCACCGCTACCGGAGTTCACCGATCCGCTCGCCGCGGCCGGGGCGTCGGTGCTCGCCGTGCAGCCTTACCGCTGGCACACCCCGCCGGATGCGGAGCCGGTGTTCTCGTTGATCCGCGAAGTGCTGTCTGGAGAACTAGCCGCGTTGGTGTTCACCAGCGCCCCGGCCGCGACGAATTTCCTGACCCTCGCCGACGAATCCGGCCACGGCGCGGAGCTGCGCGAGACCCTGCGCAGTGGCACGGTCGTCTGCGCGTGCGTCGGTCCGGTGACCGCGGCACCGTTGGAGGCAGCCGGGATCAGCACGTTACAGCCGGAGCGTCAGCGGCTCGGCGCGTTGGTGAAGCTGGTGGTCGCGAAGCTCGGTTAGGACGCTTCGGCCTGCTGTCGTCCCGCAGCCTCTTCGCTGAGGCCTTGTCGCCAGTAGCCGGTGAAGCAGATGGCTGTCTTGTCGAAGCCGCGCTCGCGGACAAGGTGCCGCCGAACGAGCTTCACGACGCCTGCTTCGCCGGAGACCCACGCGTACGGCGTGCCGTTGGGCAGCTCGGCCGCGCGTACGGCGTCTACGAGCGCTTCGCCGTGCGTACGCGCACCGCGGACCACCCAGTGCACCTCGACGACACCGTTGGTCTCGAAGGTCTGTCGCTCCGCGCGGTCCGGAATCTCGACGTACACCAACGCGCGCGCCGACTGCGGCAACCGCTCGAGGATCCCGCCGATCGCCGGCAGCGCGGTTTCGTCGCCGACCAGCAGCTGCCACGTCGTCCCGTCCGGCACGTCGTACAGCCCGTGCGGCCCGAGGAACGCCACCCGGCCGCCGACCTCCGCCTGCCCGGCCCAGGTCGACGCCGGGCCGCCGCTCTCCTCGTGCAGCACGAAGTCGACGTCCACCTCGCCGGTCTCCGGACGCGCCGCGCGCACCGTGTACGTCCGCATCGGCGGCCGGACGTCGTCGGGCATCGCGAGGTACCGGCGATACCAGGACAGGACGTCGTCCTCGCCCACCTCGGCGGGCGGCAGGTGCGGCTCCTCGTCGCCGGGGAGGGGGAAGAACACCTTCACGTACGCGTCCGGCGCCGCCGGGCCCGCCGCCGCGAGCCCCGGGCAGTCGAAGGTGACCCGCGCCATGTGCGGAGTGACCCGCCGGACCGCGGTGACCCTGCCGGGGTGGTAAGTCAGGACGCTCATGAGGTGAGGCTAACCTAAAACAGGCGGGGCGGGCTATGGCCGGGGAGGATGGCGGACGCCACGGTTTCCGGAGTGGGAGGCACCGGTCGGGGTGCGGTCGTGGTCGGCGAAGCAGGGGGGCGGTGAAGCCTCGCCGTGTTCCGGATTGGGAGGCGGCGCCGCTCAAGGGCACCGGATGGTCGGCACGCCGAGGTGCGGGCCTTGGCGCGACGGCCCCGGTCAAGTGCGGCCGGGGCCACGCAGCAGGGTTTCGGCAACGGTCCGTGAAGGGCTCCTTGGGGGAATCGGAGTCCCAGGCCAGGGACTTAAGCCAGGCGGCCTCGGCCTGCGGACTGTCCACACAGGACGCCAATACCGCCGAAACGCCCGATTGATCCCCATCTGACCGGGTCCGTGGGTCTGTGAGGGGCCCCTTGAGGGAATCAGACCTGGATCCACCGAGTCTCTGTTTGTGTTGGGTTTGTTGATGTTGTTGGTGGGTTTGCGGGTGGGGCCGGGTGTGTGGGCGTGCTGGTGTGGCTGGC
>NZ_JARACH010000107.1:0-16412 GCF_029087445.1 Amycolatopsis sp. La24 | reverse complement strand
AGCCCAAAACACGGCGCGGGGGTGCTTGTCAAGGCATCTTTCCCGCCTTGACAAGCACCCCCGCGCCGTAGTCACACTCAAAAATCGGGGTGCCCCGTCTCACCACTCACGGCGCAATGTCGCCGCCAGGCGACGAGCCGCCTCAGGAAAACGCAGCCACATTACCCTTCGCCCACTCAGCAAAAGAAACCCCCGACCGCCCGAGCAATTCCTCAACCACCCCAGTAGGCACCTGAGGCTCCCGATCAGTAACCGCGAAATTCTCCAGCAACCACGAAGCAACCCCCTCCGGATACCCAGCCCCCACCCACTCGGCAACCTGCTCCTCCGGAGTCAACTCCACAAACGGCAGCGTCTTCCCCAACGCACCCCCGATAGCCGCAGCCATCGCCTCAAGAGAAATCCCCTCCGGCCCACTCAACTCATAAGTCCGCCCCACATGCCCCTCGGTACTCAACACATGGGCAGACACCGCAGCAATATCCCCCAAATCAATAGGCGCCTGAGTAGCCCGAGGATAAACCGACCGAACCTCCCCACGCTCCCGAATCGAAGACGCCCACCCCAGAGAATTCATCATGAACGCCCCAGGCCGCAAAAACGTCCACGCAAACCCGCCAGCCCGAACCGCATCCTCAACCGCGGCAAACCCATGCCCGCTGGAAGCCGGATGCGTATCCCCCACGCTGGCCCCGGACAACGCGACCACCCGCCGAACCCCAGCCCCCGAAGCCAGCTCGCAAAACCGCGAAACAGTCCGCGCATAAGGCGCCAGATAAACCGCCTCTACCCCCTCCAACGCAGCAGGCAACGTCGACGGCTTGGCCAGCGACCCGACCACCACCTCAACCCCGCCAGGCAACGCCGCCCGCTCCGGATCCACCGTCAACGCCCGCACCGGCACCCCGCGAGCCACCAGCTCGTCGACCACCAGCCGCCCGACGTTGCCCGTCGCACCCGTCACCAGAACCGTCATGCCCCCACCTTCTCGTATGGCGTACGAACTCAACAAGCGTACGCCATACGAGAAGTCCGCGCCACGAAAATCTCGCGCATGGCAATGCCAATGAGGACGACGCCTGCCTCGCCGCACACCCGCGCCCGCCCGCACGAGTTGCTCCCGCCGCGCGCAGGCGGCTACGTCACCAAATCCCAGGCCTCGTGCGTGTTCATGCCGGTGAGAACCCGGCACTCACGAGGTGATAGTCGGCAACTCCGGCGCCGAAACGTCGTAGATCTTCCCCTGCTGCGTCAGCAGCGCGGCCAGCACCTTCGCCTTGCGGTCGGTGTTCTCCGCATTCCCCCACCGCACCGTCTTGCCGGTGGACAGCGTGAACTCGACACTCGCCGGCGTCTGCGCGGTGACCGTCTTCGTCTGCTTCAGCAGCTGCTCCGGCAGGACCCCGAGCACCGCAGTCACCGCGCGGGTGACCGGGTCGTCCACCGACACCTTCGGCAGCTTCAGCTCGGGCAATCCGACCGGCCGGGTCTTCACCGTCTTGAACACGACCCCGCCGCCGTCGACGAGGTGCACCCCGTCGCCGCCGGGTCCGCTGTCGAAGAACGCGATCGCGGTCCGTTCGGTCACCGCGATCTCCAGCGTCGTCGGCCACGACCGGGACACGTCGACCGTCGCGATGCCCGGCATCTGCGCCACCCGGTCGCGGATCCCGTCGACGTCCGCGCGCAGCATCGGCTGCCCGGGCGGCACCGCGGCGGTCGCGCGGATCTGGTCCGCCGACACGGTTTTCGCGCCCTGCACCTCGATCGTCTTCACCGCGAGCAGCGAGCTGAAGAACAGCAGGTACCCCAGCGCGACCAGGGTGACCACGGTCAGCAGCGCGACCCAGCGACGGCGGATCTCCTTGCCGCGCGAGGGCCGGGACTTCCGCGCGGAAGCCCGCGTCGAGCGGCCGGAACGCGCGGAGGTGCGGGCGCGGGTGCGCTGGCGTTCCTCCTCGGTCCGGCGCCCGCGGCGTTCCCGGGCCAGGGCGGCACGCTGCTCCTCGCCCGCACGAGGCGCGGGCGAGCGACGGCGCTGCCGGGTCCCGGTCATGCTCCCGAGGCCCTCCGGTCCAGCTCGGCCAGGATCTCCGGGCCGAGCTGCGTCACGTCGCCCGCGCCCATGGTGATCGCGAGGTCGCCCGGCCGGACGAGGTCCGCGACCAGGCCGGCGGCCACGTCGAAGGCGGGCTGGTAGTGCACCGGCACGGTCACCCGGTCGGCGATCAGCGCACCGGTCACGCCCGGCACCGGCTCCTCGCGCGCGCCGAAGACGTCGAGCACCACGACCTCGTCGGCCAGCGACAGCGCTTCGGCGAACTCGGCGGCGAAAGTCTGCGTGCGCGAGTACAGGTGCGGCTGGAACACCACGACGACCCGTCCGCTGCCCGCCGCCGTGCGCACCGCGCGCAGCTGCGCGGCCACCTCGGTCGGGTGGTGCGCGTAGTCGTCGTACACCCGGACGTCGCCCGCGCGGCCCTTGAACTCGAACCGGCGGCGCACCCCGCCGAACGCGGCGAGCCCGGCGGCCATGCCGTCCAGCGGCGCGCCGAGTTCGAGCCCGGCGAGCAGCGCGGCGACCGCGTTGAGCGCCATGTGCTCGCCCGGCACCGCGACCCGCAGGTCGTGTTCTTCGCTGTCCAGCGCGATCCGCACGACGCCGCCGTCCGGCGCGGGCGTGTAGTCGAGCACGCGCACGTCGCCGTCGCCGGAAGCGGCACGGCCGTAGCGGCGCACCCGGACGCCGGCCGCGACGGCCTCGTCGCCCAGCCGGGCCGCACCCTCGTCGTCCGCGCACACGATCAGCAGCCCGCCCGGCTCGATCTGGCCGACGAAGTCGCTGAACACCTTCACGTACGCCTCGGCGGTGCCGTGGTGGTCGAGGTGATCGGGCTCGACGTTCGTCACCACCGCCACCGACGGCGTGTAGGTGAGGAAGGAACCGTCGCTCTCGTCGGCTTCCGCGACGAACACGCCGCCCTCGCCGTGGTGCGCGTTGGCCCCGGATTCGTTGAGGTCGCCGCCGATCGCGAACGACGGGTCCATCCGGCAGTTCTGCAGCGCCACGGTGAGCATCGACGTGGTCGACGTCTTGCCGTGCGTTCCCGCGATGCACGCGACGCGGTGCCCGGCCATCAGCCCGGCCAGCGCCTGCGCGCGGTGCAGCACCGGGATGCCCTGCTCGCGGGCCGCGGCGAGTTCCGGGTTGGTCTCCTTGATCGCGGTGGACACCACGACGGCCGACGGCGGTTCGGCCAGCTCGCCGAGGTTTTCCGCGGTCTGGCCGACGAACAGCGCCGCGCCCTGCGCGCGCAGGGAAAGCAGCGCGCGCGATTCCTTGGCGTCCGACCCGGACACGGCCGCGCCGCGGGCGAGCAGGATCCGCGCGATGCCGGACATCCCGGCCCCGCCGATCCCGATCAGGTGCGCCCGGCGCAGCTGCGCGGGCAGTTCGGGCGTGTCAGGCACCGGCAGCCTCCAAAACGATGCGGGCGAGGGTTTCGTCGGCCTCGCGGTGGCCTAGCCCGACCGCGGCCGCGCTCATCGCGGCGACCCGGTCGGCGTCGGTCACCAGCGGGATCACCAGTTCGGCGACCTTCTCCGCGGTGAGGTCGGCGTCGGCGACCATCAGCGCGGCGCCGGCGTCGACCGCGGGCTGGGCGTTGACCGCCTGTTCGCCGTTGCCGTGCGGCAGCGGGACGAACACCGCGGGCAGCCCGACCGCGGACACCTCGGCCGCGGTCATCGCGCCGGACCGGCACACCACCGCGTCCGCCGCGGCGTAGGCCAGGTCCATCCGCTCCAGGTACGGCACCGGCACGTACGGCGGGCGGCCGGGAAACTCTTGCACCACAAGGGAATTCTTCGGGCCGTGCGCGTGCAGCACGCCGACGCCCGCCTCGGCGAAGTCCTTCGCCGCACCGGAAACCGCCGAGTTGATCGACGCCGCGCCCTGCGAACCGCCGAACACCAGCAGCGTCGGCGCGTCCGGGTCCAGCTCGAAGAACTCGCGGGCCTCGGCGCGCAGCGCGGCGCGGTCCAGCGACGTGATCGAGCGGCGCAGCGGAATGCCGACCACCTCGGCCTTCGGCAGCGGCGTGCCCGGCACCGCGACGGCGACGCGCGACGCGAACCGAGCGCCGACCTTGTTGGCCAGCCCGGCCGACTTGTTCGCCTCGTGCACCACGATCGGCGTGCGGCCGCGCGCGGCGAGGTACGCCGGCAGCGCGACGTAGCCGCCGAAGCCGACCACGACGTCCGCGTGCACCCGGTCGAGCACCTCGCGGGTGCGGCGGACCGAATCGCGCACCTTCAGCGGCAGCCGGAGCAGCTCCGGCGTCGGCTTGCGCGGCATCGGCACCGGCGGGATCAGCTCCAGCGGGTACCCGCGCGCGGGCACGAGCTTGTTCTCCAGTCCGCGTTCCGTGCCGAGGGCGATCACCTCGGCGTCCGGGCGCAGCCGCTTCACGGCGTCCGCCAGCGCGAGCGCGGGCTCGATGTGCCCGGCGGTGCCCCCGCCCGCGACCACGACGACCGGCGCCCGGCCCGCTGCCGACCGCTGCGTTCCCTTGACGGGCTTGCTCACCGATGACCTCTCCGGTTCGCGGTGCTCCGGGCACCGCGGTTCGCTGTAGTCCGCCGCGCCGACCGGCGGCGTTCCTGTGCCGGTGCGGGCCGGGCCGCACGCGGCGCCGGCCGGGCCGCCCTCGTCCCGGTCCCTGCTCCGCGCGTTCCCTTGCGGGTGGACGGCGGGCGGTACGGATCGGGCGCGGGCAGCCGCAGCAGGCGTCCGAATTTACCCGGCCCGTGCGAGCGCAGTGCGGCCACCGCCTCGGGTTCGTGCCGCGCGGCGTTGGCCAGCACGCCCATGATGAGCATGGTGATCACGAGCGACGTGCCGCCGTAGGAGATCAGCGGCAGCGTGACGCCGGTGACCGGCAGCAGCCCGACCACGTAGCCGATGTTGATGGCCGCCTGCGCGACGAGGAACACCGTCAGGGTGCCCGCGACGATCCGGATCCACGGGTCGATGTTGCGGGTGGCGATGCGCAGGCCGACGACGGCGACGCCGGCGAACAGCGCCAGCACGACCGCGCAGCCCACGAAGCCCAGTTCCTCGCCGATCAGCGCGAAGATGAAGTCGTTCTGCACGTTCGGCAGGTAGCCCCAGTTCGACGCGCCCTGCCCGAGACCCTTGCCGAACAGCCCGCCGTCGGCGAGCGCCAGCTTGGCCTGGTTCGCCTGGAACCCCTCGGCCGAGGTGTCCGCGTCCGGCGACAGGAACGACATCACCCGCGCGAGCCGGTAGGGCGCGATGATCGCCAGCACCAGCACGCCGCTCAGGCCGCCGGCCAGGATCACCCCGAAGAGCCGTTTCGGCGCGCCGGCGAACCACAGCAGGCCCAGCAGCACCACCGCGAGGGTGATCGTGCCGCCGAGGTCGGGCTGCAGCATCACCAGCGCGAACATCAGCAGCGCCACCGGGACGACCGGGACCAGCAGATGCCGCCACTGGTGCAGCACGTTGTACTTGATCACCAGGATGTGCGCGCCCCAGAAGGCCAGCGCCACCTTCGCCGCCTCGACCGGCTGGAAGGTGAACACGCCGAGCTTGAACCAGCCCTGCGAGCCGTTCACCGTCGACCCGAGCGGCGTCAGCACCAGCAGCAGCAGGCCGAGGCAGGCGACCGTCATCGTCGCCGACATCCGGCGGACCCGCTCGAGCCGGACCCGCAGGCCCACCCAGAACACGATCCCGCCGATCGCGACGAACATCAGGTGCCGGAAGAACAGCGCGTACACGCCGCTGCCGGTCTTCGGGTTGTAGGAGGCCACCGACGACGCGGACAGCACCATCACCGCGCCGATCACGGTGAGGATGCCGGTCAGCGCGAGGACCAGGTGGAACGACGCCAGCGGCCGCGACAGCCAGGCGGTCAGCGCGGTCCGGAGCGCGACGAACGGGCTTTCCTTGCGGACGCGCCGCGGCCGGGGCTTGTCTCCGTCAACGACCGTCATCCGCCGCCCCCGCCGCGCCGTCGTCCAGAGCACGCACCACGGCTTCGAACGCGTCGCCGCGCGCTCCGTAGCCGGAGAACATGTCCAGCGAGGCGGCGGCGGGCGCGAGGAGCACCACGTCACCAGGACGAGCCAGGGCGCTGGCCGCATTCACCGCCGCAGTCATGGGCTCATCGTCACCCGGAAGGAGGCGGTTGACCGGGACATCCGGCGCGTGTCGCGCGAGAGCGGCCTCGATCACGGGTGAATCGACGCCCAGCAGCACGGCGGCGCGCAGCCGTCCGCCGACCGCGGCGACCAGCTCGTCCACCGACGCGCCCTTGAGCTGCCCGCCGGCGATCCAGACCACGCTTTCGTGCGCGAGCAGCGAGCCGAGCGCGGCGTGCGGGTTGGTGGCCTTCGAGTCGTTGACGTAGCGGACGCCCCCGACCTCGGCGACCTCCACCGCGCGGTGCGGCGCGGGCTCGTAGGCGCGCAGCCCCGCGCGCACCGCCTCCGGAGTCACGCCGTGCGCGCGGGCGAGCGCGGCCGCGGCGAGCGCGTTCGCGAGGTTGTGCGGCCCGGCCGGGCGGACGTCGGCGATCTCGGCCAGTTCCTCCGCGCTCGTCTCCGGGTCGGCCCCGAAAGCGCGGTCCACCAACAAGTCTTCGACCAGGCCCAGTTCGCCGGCGCGCGGGGTGTCGAGCACGAACCCGATCCGCCGGGCGCCGTCCGGCGCGTGCTCCTCGGCGATCCGCGCGGACCACGGGTCGTCCACGTTGTGCACGACGGCGCGCGAACGCTCGTGCGCGCGGCCCTTCGCGGCGGCGTACTCCTCCATCGAGCCGTGCCAGTCGAGGTGGTCCTCGGCGAGGTTCAGCACCACCGACGCGTCCGGCGCGATCGTGGACGACCAGTGCAGCTGGAAGCTCGACAGCTCGACGGCCAGCACCTGATGCCCGCCGCGGACCGCGTCCAGCACCGGATAGCCGACGTTGCCGCAGGCCACCGCGTCCGCGCCGGCCGCGCGCAGGATCGACTCCAGCATCCCGACCGTGGTCGTCTTGCCGTTCGTGCCGGTGATGACCAGCCACGCGGGCGGATGCTCGCGCAGCTGCCCGATCCGCCAGGCCAGCTCGACGTCGCCGATCACCTCGACGCCCGCCTCGGCCGCCGCGACCAGCAGCGGGGACGTCGGCCGCCAGCCGGGGCTGGTCACCACGAGCGCGGTGTCCGCGGGCGGTTCGGTGAGGCCGGGCACCAGCTCGGCGTCCAGGTCCTCCAGTTCGGCGAGCCGCTCGGCGTTGCCGTCGGTGACCGTGACCCGCGCGCCCAGTTCGCGCAGCACGGGGACGACCGATTTCCCGGTGACGCCCGCGCCCGCGACGAGAACGTGTTTGCCCTCAAGCTGCAAGGCTCAGCCTCCGAAGTTGAGCTGCTCGCTGTAGAACAGCCCGAGCCCGAACATGCAGCAGATCGCCGAGAGCAGCCAGAACCGGATGATCACCGTGGTTTCCGCCCACCCGGCGAGCTCGAAGTGGTGGTGGAAGGGCGCCATCCGGAACAGCCGCCGCCGCGTCGTGCGGAAGACCGCGATCTGCGTGACCACCGAGATCATCTCGACCATGAACAGGCCGCCGATGACGATGGCGAGCAGTTCGGTGCGGGTGGTCATGGACAGCCCGGCGACCAGGCCGCCGAGGGCGAGCGACCCGGTGTCGCCCATGAAGATCTTCGCCGGCGCCGCGTTCCACCACAGGAACCCGATGCAGGCCCCGGTGGCGGCGGCCGCGACGACCGCGAGGTCGAGCGGGTCCCGCACGTCGTAGCAGGCCGGGAGCGGCTGGGTCGAGCAGGAGAGCCGGGCCTGCCAGAACGAGATGACCACGTACGTCGCGAGCACCATCGCCGCCGCGCCGCCCGCCAGGCCGTCGAGGCCGTCGGTGAAGTTCACCGCGTTCGACCAGCCGGAGATGACGATGTAGCAGAAGATCACGAACACGACCGACGGGAACGTGATGAGCGCCAGGTCGCGCACGTAGGACAGGCTCTGCGACGCCGGGGTAAGCCCCTGCGCGTCCTTGAACTGCAGCGACAGCACCGCGAACAGGATGGTGACCACGAGCTGGCCGACCAGCTTCGCGGTCTTGTTCAGCCCGAGGTTGCGCTGCTTGCGGATCTTGATGAAGTCGTCGAGGAAGCCGACCACGCCGAGCCCGACCGCGAGCATCAGCACGAGCAGGCCGGACGCCGAGGGCGCGGCCGAGCGCGAGTTGCCGATCCAGGTGATCAGGTGCGCGACGAAGTAGCCGACGACCATCGCGATGATGATCGCGACGCCGCCCATGGTCGGCGTGCCGCGCTTCGACTTGTGCCCCTGCGGGCCTTCCTCGCGGATCTCCTGGCCGAAGCCCTGCCGCGAGAAGACCCGGATGAGGTAAGGCGTGAGCAGGATCGAGACCAGCAGACCCGCCGCGGCCGCGATCATGATGTTGATCACGCGTGACCACCGTTCGAGCGTTCAGAGTTCAAGGGAGAGGAGTCGGTGTTTGTTTCCGGTTCGGCCAGCAGCGCCTCGGCCACCCGCCACAGACCGGCGGCCTTGGACGCCTTGACCAGCACCACGTCCCCGGGACGGAGCTGATCATGCAGCACGGCGACGGCGGCCTCGACATCGGGTACCAGCACCGACTCCTCGCCCCAGGAACCCTCCTGGAACGCGCCCTGGTGCATGGCGGCCGCGTCCTGGCCGACCACGACGAGCTTCTCGATGTTGAGCCGGACCACGAGCCGCCCGATCGAGTCGTGCGCGGTCACCGAGTCCTCGCCCAGCTCGCCCATCACGCCGAGCACCGCCCACGCGCGGCGGCCGGAGCGGCTCATCGAGGCGAGCGCCTTCAGGCCGGCCCGGACCGATTCCGGGTTGGCGTTGTACGAGTCGTTGAGGATCGTGACGCCGTCCGCGCGGGTGGTGACGTCCATCCGGCGCTCCGAGCGCCGCTGCAGCGACGACAGCCGCTGCGCGATCTCCTCGGTGGTCGCGCCGAGCTCGCGGGCGATGGCGGCGGCCGACAGCGCGTTGCCGACGTGGTGCTCGCCGTGCAGCGGCAGCGTCACCTGGGCCTCGCCCTCGGGCGTGATCAGCCGGAAGGACGGGCGGGCCTCGTCGTCGACGGTGATGTCGGCGGCCCGGACCTGCGCCCCGGCCGACTCCCCCACGCCCACGACGCGGGCCTTCGTGCGGCTCGCCATGGCCGAGACGAGCGGGTCGTCCAGGTTCAGCACCGCCAGGCCGTCTTCCGGCAGCGCCTCGACCAGCTCGCCCTTGGCCTTCGCGATGCCCTCGCGCGAGCCGAACTCGCCGACGTGCGCGCTGCCGACGTTGAGCACCGCGCCGATCCGCGGCGGCGTCGTCTCGGCAGCCGCGGCGATGTGCCCGACCCCGCGCGCGGACATCTCCAGCACGAGGAACCTGGTCGACGCGTCGGCGCGCAGCGCGGTCCACGGGTGGCCGAGTTCGCTGTTGAACGACCCGGGCGGCGCGACCGTCGGGCCCATCGGCTCGATCAGCTGCGCGATGACGTCCTTGGTCGAGGTCTTGCCGGACGAGCCGGTGACGCCGATGACGGTCAGCCCGCCGGCCGCCAGCCGGTCGACGACGTGCCGGGCCAGCTTGGCCAGCGCGGCCAGCACGGCGGCGCCGGAGCCGTCTTTGTCGCCGGTCAGCGCGACCGACCCGGCGTTGCCCTGTCCCGGCGGCAGCGGCGGCACGACGATCGCGGGCGCGTCGACCTCGCGCGCGGCCAGCACGCCGGCCGCGCCGGCCTGGACCGCCTTCGCGGCGAAATCGTGCCCGTCGACGCGTTCGCCGGGCAGGGCGAGGAACAGCCCGCCGGGGCCGAGCTCGCGGGTGTCGAATTCGACGCTGCCGGTCACGACAGCGGATCCGTCGGTGCGGTGCAGCCTGCCGCCGACGACGTCGGCGATCTCGGCCAGGCTCAGCTCGATCACGCGGTCACCTCGAGACGCTTGCGGATGGCGGCCTCCAGTTCGTCCCGGTCGGAGAACGGGTGCACCACACCCTGGATCTCCTGGCCGGTCTCGTGGCCCTTGCCTGCGATCAGGACGATGTCCCCCGGCCGGGCGAGCGACACCGCGGACGCGATCGCCTCGCGCCGGTCGCCGATCTCCACGACCTCGCCGCCGGCCGCGGGCCCGACCGCGCGGGCGCCGGCCATCATCGCGGCGCGGATCGCGGCCGGGTCCTCCGATCGCGGGTTGTCGTCGGTGACGATCAGCAGATCGCTGCGGCGCACCGCGGCCTCGCCCATCATCGGGCGCTTCGCGGTGTCGCGGTCGCCGCCGCAGCCGAGCACGGTGATGATCCGGCCGTCGGTGCGGGCGCGCAGGGCGTCGAGGCCCTGCGCCACGGCCGCCGGTTTGTGCGCGTAGTCGACCACCGCGGTGAACTCCTGGCCGAGGTACACCCGCTCCATCCGGCCGGGCACCTCCACCGCGGCGAGCCCGGCGACGATGTCGTCGGCGTCGATGCCCGCGCTGTCCAGGATCGCCGCGGCGAGCACCGCGTTGGCGACGTTGAACGTGCCCGGCAGCGGGATCTTCGCCGCGCGGCCGATCCCGTCCGGCCCGAGCAGCGTGAAGGTCTGCTCCCCCGCCGGGGTCGCCGCGATGTCGGCGGCCCGCCACAGGGCGTCGGCGCCGGCCTCGATCGAGACGGTCACCGTCTGCGGCGTGAGCAGCGCCTGTCCCCACGCGCTGTCGACCACGACGACCTCGGTGGTCGAGCGGCCGTCGAACAGCAGGGACTTGGCGGCGAAGTACTCCTCCATGTCCTTGTGGAAATCGAGGTGGTCCTGCGAGAGGTTGGTGAACGCGCCCACCGCGAACCGGGTGCCGTTGACCCGGCCGAGCGCCAGCGCGTGGCTGGACACCTCCATCGGCACGTGCGTGACGCCGCGCTCCAGCATCACCGCGAGCAGCGCCTGCAGGTCCGGGGCCTCCGGCGTGGTGAACCCGCTGGCGAGGCGCTCGCCCGCGATCCGGGTCTCGACCGTGCCGATCAGGCCGGTGGTGCGCCCGGCGGCGCGCAGGCCCGAGTCGACCAGGTAGGAGGTGGTGGTCTTGCCGGAGGTGCCGGTGACGCCGAGCACGGACAGGCTCAGCGACGGCTCGCCGTAGATCCACGCGGCGATCTCGCCGAGCGCGGCGCGCGGGTCCGGGTGCACGAGGACCGGCACCGGCGCGTCGCGCAGCGCGGGCCGGTCGGCTCCGCTCGGGTCGGTCAGGACGGCCGCGGCTCCGGCGGCGAGGGCCTGCTCGCTGAAGTCGGCGCCGTGCGCGCGGGCTCCGGGGAGGCCGGCGAACAGGTCACCGGGGAGCACATGCTGCGCACGCAGCGTGGTGCCGGTGACGGTGAGGTCGGCGGCCTCGGGACGGTCGGCGATCAGCCGGGCTCCCGCACGGGCGAGCAGAGTGGCCAGCGGGACCGGGTCGATCCGGGCCGGGCGGGGCGGGGCGGCGGCCGCCTTGGCCGGGCTGTCCGGCAGCGACGCGGCAGCGGGCCCGCTTCGGGGCTGGGACGAGGACACGGACACGCCGGAGAGGTTACCGAGGCCGGATCCGGGTGACCCAACGCGGTACGGCGAACGCGCGCCCCCGCCCCGGGTGTGGTAGGCGGGGCGGTCAAGATCGTTGCGGCGCAACCCTTTCCCCGGCGCCGCACCGGCCCGTGTGGACGATCGGCACGCGTTCCGGCCCGGATTCGCCGCTTCGCCGCTATGTCGGCCGCAGTGAACGCACCCGACGCGCCGTGCGGTGCACACCAGCCGCGGCCGCCCGGCTCCCCGCGGAAATGCGTGAAGGGCTCCCTGCGGGAATGAGATTCCCTCAAGGAGCCCTTCACGGACAACCGAAGCGGCCGGGGCGGTCAGCCGACGACGAGCGGCACCACCGGCGACGGGCCGTCGGACAGCGGAATCTGGTACCGCTGCGACAGGTACGACGCGATCGAGTGGAACAGCGGGCCCGCGGAATGCCCGGCGGGCGTGCTGTCCGGCGCGTCGAGCCGGATGCCGACGACGAACCGCGGGTGGTCGGCGGGCAGGATCCCGGCGAAGGTGATGTTCGCCAGGCTCGAGCTGTACGCCTTGGTGCGCGGGTCGATCTGCTGGCCGGTGCCGGTCTTGCCGGAGATCTGGTAGCCCTCCAGCCCGGCCGAGGGCGCGGTGCCCGCGTTCGGGCTCTTCGCGTTCTGCACCACCGCGCGCAGCATGTCCCGCACCGTTTTCGCGGTCTCCGGGCTCACCACGCGCTCGGTCTTCGGCGGCGCTTCCGGCGTGACCGTGCCGTCCGGGTTCTTCTTCGCCTTCACGATCCGCGGCTCGACGCGCAGGCCGTCGTTCGCGATCGCCTGGTACATCCCGGCCATCTGCACGACGGTCATCGAAAGGCCCTGCCCGATCGGCAGGTTGCCGAACGTGGACGCCGACCAGTCCTTGCGCGGCGGCACGTACCCGGAGCTCTCGCCGGGAAGGCCGATGCCGGTCTTCTGCCCGATGCCGAACTTCTTCAGCAGCGCGAGATACCGGTCCGGGCCGACCTGCTGCGCGAGCTCCAGCGTGCCGACGTTGGAGGATTTCGCGAACACGCCGGTGGTGGTGAAGGTCTGCGTGCCGTGCACCCACGCGTCGTGGACGGTCCGGTCGGCGACCTTGATCGAGCCCGGCACCTCCAGCGTCGAGGTGGGCGTGGCGATCTTGTCGTCGATCGCGGCGGTCGCGGTGACCACCTTGTTCACCGAACCGGGCTCGTACGGCGTGGTGACCGGGCGGTTGTTGAGCAGGTCGTCCTTGATCGTGGACGGGTCGTTCGGGTTGAACGTGCTCGCGTCGGCCAGCGCGTACACCTCGGACGTCTTCGCGTCCATGATGACCGCCTGGCCGCCCTTGGCCCCGGCCTTCGCGACGTAGTCGCTCAGCTGGCGCTGCAGTTCGAACTGCAGGTCGGAATCTATGGTCAGCTCGAGATCGGAGCCCGGGACGGCGGCGGTGAGCACGTGCTCGGTGCCCGGCAGGTACAGGTTGTCGTTGCCGTTCTGGGTGTTCACGATCTCGCGGCCGGGCGTGCCCGCCAGGTCCGCGTCGCGCGATTTCTCCAGCCCGATCACGCCGTGCAGGTTGTGCTTCGACACGTCGGGGTCGTCCATCCGCCAGTTCGCCAGGCCGACGATGTTCGACGCGAGGCTGTCGCCCGGGTACTCGCGCTTGGCGCGCTTCTCCACGCTGATCCACGCGTACTTCTTGACGATCTGGTCGGCCACCGAGGGCTCGACGTTGTCGACGAGGTAGGTGAAGGACTGCTGTTTGTGCAGCAGTGCCAGCTGTTCGGCCTCAGTGGTCAGGTGCGGGAGCTTCTGCGCGATCAGCTTCGCCGCGCCGGTCACCTCGGTTTCGAAGGTGCGGCCTTTGTCCGGGTACTTCTTCGCGTACTCGTCCATCGTCTTGTGCAGCGCGCGCAGGTTCACCGACAGCGTGCGGGTTTCCACGCTGAACGCCAGTTTCGCCCCGTTGCGGTCCACAATGGACCCGCGCTGCGCCGGGATGTCGATGGTGAGCGTGCGCTGCCGTTCGGCCGCCGCGGACAGCGCGGGGGCCTCGAACCACTGCACCTGCACCAGTTTCGCGCCCGCCACCACCATCAGCACGACGAGCATGATGCGCACCGCGGAAAACCGGCTGCGCTGTCCGCCGTTGCCCCGTTTCGCGA
Source organism: Amycolatopsis sp. La24 (assembly GCF_029087445.1). Lineage (NCBI taxonomy): Bacteria > Bacillati > Actinomycetota > Actinomycetes > Pseudonocardiales > Pseudonocardiaceae > Amycolatopsis > Amycolatopsis sp. La24. The sequence continues at coordinate 2,627 of NZ_JARACH010000107.1, read as the reverse complement.
CCGCGCGGCGGGTGCCCGCGGCGTAGGTCCGCCGCGCGCTGCCCGCCGCCCGGGAACGGCTGTTGCCGCCTGCCGCCATCACTGGCCTCCCCCGGCGAGGCCCGGCGTGGTGCCCGGCAGGTCGCCTTCGATGCCGCCTTCCGCGGGCGGGGCGACGGGGGTCGACGGCGGCGCGGCCGCGTCGTCCTGCGGCGCCTCGGCCTTCTTCGGTTCGCCGACGACGGTCGTCTTGCCGTCCTTGCCGACGACGATGCGCGCCGGGTCGCCGCCGGGCACCATGCCCAACTGCTTGGCCGCGGGCGCGAGAGACGCCGGGGACTGGGCCTTCGCGACCTCGCGCTCCAGCCGGTCCTTCGTCTCCATCAGCGAAGCGCTGTCCGTGCGCAGCTTTTCGAGCCGGTACGAATCGGCGATCGCCTGCGTGGTGAACCACAGCGTCGCGGCGACCCCGACCGCCAGCAGCCCCATCATCACGAGCACGAACGACGCGCGCGAACGCGGCCAGCGCAGCTGGAACCGCGTGCGCACGGTCTTGGTCTCGACCCGTTCCGGTTCCGCGACCGGCTTTTTCGGCGCACGCTGGCGCAGCAGGTCGGCCCGCTGCGCCCGCCGGGCGTACGCGCGCTCGGCCGCCGTCGTGCGCCGCCGCGCCGGAGCGTCGGTCTCGGCGACGGTGTTCCGCGGTGCCCGCTCCGCAGCGGTCGACGACGAGCGGCGGGACTTCGTAGGTGCGGTCATCGCGGCTCTCCGATCCGTTGTGCTGCACGCAGCCGTACCGAGGCGGCCCGCGGGTTGTGCTCGATCTCGCGCTCGCCGGCCTTCTCCGCTCCCCGCGTGAGGAGCTTCAGTTCCGGCCCGTGCCCGGGCAGTTCGACCGGAAGCCCTTCCGGCGTCCGGGATTTCGCCAGTTCCGCGAGCGCCTGCTTGACCAGCCGGTCCTCGAGGGACTGATAGGACTCGACGACGATCCGGCCGTCCATCGCCAGCGTGCGCAGCGCCGCGGGCATCGCCCGGCGCAGGACTTCCAGCTCGCCGTTGACCTCGATCCGCAGCGCCTGGAACGTGCGCTTCGCCGGATGCCCGCCGGTGCGCCTGCTCGCCGCGGGCACCGCGGAGTAGAGCAGTTCGACCAGCCTTGCGCTGCGGGTGAACGGTTCCTTCTCCCGTTCCGCCACCACGGCGCGGACGATCCGCTGCGCGAACCGTTCCTCGCCGTAGTCGCGCAGGATCCGGATCAGCTCGCCGGGCGCGTAGGTGTTGAGCACGTCGGCCGCGGTGAACCCGGTGGTCGGGTCCATCCGCATGTCGAGCGGCGCGTCCTGCGAATAGGCGAACCCGCGTTCGGTGCGGTCGAGCTGCATCGACGAGACGCCGAGGTCGAACAGGATTCCGTCCACTTGGGACAGTCCGAGTCCGGACACCGCTTCGGGCAGTCCGTCGTAGACGGTGTGGACCAGGTCGACGCGGTCGCCGTGCCGCGCGAGCCGCTCCGCGGAGCGCTCGAGCGCGGCCGGATCGCGGTCGAGACCGATCAGCCGGAGCCGGGGGAACGCGGCGAGCAGCGCGTCGGAATGGCCGCCGAGGCCGACGGTCGCGTCGACGAGAACGGCGTCGCGATCCGCCAGCGCGGGGGCGAACAGCTCGACGATGCGGTCCAGCAGCACCGGAACGTGCTCGGCTTCGTCCGCCATGTCTTCCCCCTTTCTGCCGCGAGTGTTTCCGGGGAAGATGCGGCGGATGCCGTCAGGTCCCTGCCCGCCCGCTTGCTGACCTGGCACCGGGGAAGGTGCGCCAGGGTCAAAGAGCGGACAGAGGCCTCACGGCATCCGCGTCGAACGGCGTACCCGCGTCCCCCGACGACGCAGGTCCGCCCGGGGCGCCTCCTAGAAGACGCCCGGCAGAACTTCCTCCCGAGCCTGTGCGTAGCTGTCCTCGTGTTCGTCCAGGTAGCCCTGCCACGCCTGGGCGTCCCAGATCTCGAGCCGGGTGATCGCGCCGATCACCACGCACTCCTTGTTGAGCCCCGCATACCGGCGCAGCTCCGGCGCGATGGCGACGCGCCCTTGCCCGTCCGGACGTTGCTCGTCCGTCCCGGCGAACAGGTAGCGCTGGTAGGCCCGCACCGCCTCGTTGGTGAACGGGGCTTCGGCGACCTTCCTGGCCATCTGCTCGAACTCGGCTCGGGGGAAGACGAAGAGACAGTGGTCCTGCCCCTTGGTGACCATCAGCCCGCCTGCCAAGGCTTCGCGGAACTTCGCGGGCAGCGTGAGCCGCCCTTTGTCGTCCAGCTTCGGGGTGTGGGTGCCGAGGAACACCGGCCTCCACCTCCCTACCGGATCCGGTTGGCTCCCCACCCGGTCCCGGCTCGGGGGCTCCCTTCCGCCCCACTGGCCACCACCGTACCCCACTTTTCACCACAGTCAACGAGTCTTGCGCGCGTGCCACTCCGTCGGGTGGCGCGTTTGCGCAGGTCACGGAGGTGGGTCCAGGTGGGGGCGCGGTGGGGGGACCGTGGCGAAGATCCCCCGCACCGGGGTCTCCCGCAACCTCGGAAGGTCTGAAACGTCCGCGTTTCGGCAGCGTGGGGACCCGTGGTGGGGACGGGTGGGGGAACCGGTGGGGGCTGG
>NZ_JARACH010000106.1:0-16601 GCF_029087445.1 Amycolatopsis sp. La24 | reverse complement strand
TGTCGAACGAGCCGAACGCCTCGTCGATCGCCGCGGCCAGCTCGCCGGTCGGCTTGTCCCCGCCCTCGGGCGAGAGGATCTTCCACCACACCACGTGGTTGGCGTGCCCGGCCAGGTTGAACGCCAGGGTCGTCTCCAAGCCCACGATCGAGCCGAAATCGCCCGCCTCCCGCGCGGCGGCGAGCTTGTCCAGCGTGTCGTTCGCGCCCTTCACGTAGGTCGCGTGGTGCTTGCTGTGGTGCAGTTCGTTGATCTCGCCCGAAATGTAGGGCGCGAGAGCGCCGTAGTCGTAATCGAGTTCGGGCAGCTCGTACCGGGCCATGGGCCCTCCTTCTGGTCGACGCGCGGTTGTGCTTGGCGGCTTCCCTCGCGGGAGCCTTCTGAAACCGAGCCTCGTACTTCGAGCTAGGTGGAGGTCAACCCGCTGTGACCCGGCTCATGCCGCCGGGTCCCGGTACCGCGCGAGGTCGAGGGCCAGTTCGTCGAACACCGCCACGTTGTGCTCGAACGCGACCACGGATTCGTCGATCACCCGGGCGCGGTCGGCCTCGCTCCACGGCGCCTCGTCGAGCTTCGCGCGGTAGCGGTCGCGGAACGCCGGGGCGCTGCCGATCTCGTCGAAGCGGTAGAAGAGCGTGCCCGCCTCGGCGAGGTCGAACTTCTTCTCCAGCAGCCGCCGGATGATCTGGCCGCCCGCGATGTCGCCGAGGTAGCGCGTGTAGTGATGCGCCACGAACCCGCCGGACCAGCGTGCCGCCTCGGCGATCCGCGCGGTGTAGGCCTCGGTCGCGGCGAGCGGGGCGATCTCGGTGCGCCAGCCGGGGCCGACCAGGCGGGCGAGGTCGCGTTCCAGCGCGGGCAGCCGGCGCAGCTCCTCGAACACGAACTCGCCGCCGACCGGATCGTCGGCCATCGCGTCGCCTGCCCGCTCGATCGCCTCGTAGATGAAGTAGTACTGGGTGGCCAGCGCCGCGTAGCCGTCCAGCGTCAGCTCGCCGCCGAGCAGCGCGTTCATGTACGTGGAGTGGTTGGCCTTGTCGTGGACCGTCCTCGTGGACGCGCGCAGCTGTCCGGAGAACGGGCTGGCTTCGAGGTCCGCGGTCACCGTCATCAAAGGCCTCCCGACGTTCTTTCTGACAAGCTGTCAGAAAGAACTGTAGGCCACGACCGGTACTTAGGCTACCCTAAAATCAGCGGTTTTCACTCGAACCGACCGCTCTCCGGACGAACCGCACGGCGGCCTCGATGGCGTCTTCCAGCTGGTCAGCGGGCACATCGATGACCTGACGGCTGCCGAGCGCGGCGGTGATCATCGGGACCACCACGTCGAGGTCCTGCGCGGGCCAGGTGCCCGCGTCGACTCCGGCGAGCAGTACCGAGCGAAGCTGTTCGATGATCGGGTCGGCGTGCGCGCTGATCCGCTGATACGCCGCGGGCGCGAGCGCGGATTCCAGCGCGGTGCCCGGCGGAAGGTGGTGTTCGGCCAGCACGCGCAGCTGCAGCCGGACGAACGTGGCCAGCTGGGCGACCGGGTCCGGTTCGGCGTCCACCGCCGCGCGCAGCCGCTCGACGTACCGCGCGGACTCGTCCTCCACGAACGCGACGAGCAGGCTTTCCTTGTCCGGGAAGTGGTTGTACATCGCGGTGCGGCCGAGTCCGGCCTCCGCGGCGACGCCGGCGAGCGTGATCGCGTCGAACCCGCGCTCGTACAGCTGCGCGCGGACGACGTCGAACACTCGCGACCGCACCTCGCGGCGGTGCGCTTCGAGCGAACCGCCCAGCACCTTCGGCACGCGCGCCACCCCCTTCCCGTGCGAAACACTGTAGGGGACCGCGCGAAAACGGCTCAGTCGTCGAGCGGCCAGGTGTGCACCGGCTCGCCTGCCTCGGAGAGTTCCAGGTACCGCCGCAGCATCCAGTTGAGGGCGGTTTCGCGGTCTGCTCCGCGTTCGTGCGCGCGCAGCACGTAGTCGCGTTGCCAGGCCGCGCCGCTGCGGCGGGCGAGGCAGCGGCGTTCGATGATGCCGAGGTAGCGCACGCGGGCTTCGTCGGAGACGTCCGACCGGCGCAGGCCCTCGTGCGCCAGCGGCAGCAGGACGCGCAGGGCCAGTTCGTCCGGCGGGATCCAGCCGATGCCGGGCCAGTACAGCTGCGCGTCGAAACCCTTGCGCGCGCCCTCGTACAGGTTTTCTTCCGCTGCCTGGAACGACATCTGCGACCAGACCGGCCGGTCCTGTTCCGCGAGCGCGCGCTGGGCGCCGTAGAAAAACGCCGCGTTGGCGACGATGTCGGCGACCGTCGGACCGGCGGGCAGCACGCGGTTTTCGATGCGCAGGTGCGGCAGGCCGTCGACGACGTCGTACACCGGCCGGTTCCATCGCCAAATCGTTCCGTTGTGCAGCCGCAGTTCGGAAAGTTTTGGCGCCTGCCCGGATTCGAGCGCTTCGATCGGGTCCTCGAGATCGGTCTCCGGCAGCAGTCCCGGGAAATAGCGGACGTTTTCCTCGAACAGGTCGAAGATCGACGTGATCCACCGTTCGCCGAACCACACCCGCGGCCGGACACCCTGGTTTTTCAGCTCCTCCGGCCGGGTGTCGGTGGCCTGCTGGAACAACGGGATCCGGGTTTCGTGCCACAGCGCCTTGCCCAGCAGGAAAGGAGAGTTCGAGGCGAGCGCGATCTGGACGCCCGCCAGGCATTGCGCGGCGTTCCAATGCGCCGCGAATTCCTCGGGGGCGACCTGCAGATGCAATTGGACTGAAGTACAGGCGGCCTCCGGGAGAATGGACTCCGCGTAGTGCCGCAGCCGCTCCGGCTGGGCCCCGGGCAATGCCGGGCCGTCCATCGCGAGCGCGATCCGTTCGCCGCGGGCGGCGAAGATCTCGTCGTTCAGCGACGTGTAGCGCGTTTTGTGGGACAGCCACTTCTGGTCGAAATGCTCCGCTCCCAGCGTGGGCAGAATGCCGATCATGGCCACCGACGAGCCGGTGTGCGCCGCGCTCTCCTGCGCTTTCGCGAGGTAGGAGTGCAGGTCTTCTTCCAGGCGCAGCGCGGAATCCCCGGCGAGCGGGCGCGGCGGCACGTTCAGCTCCAGGTTGTGCTGGCCGAGTTCGGTGGTGAACGACGCGTCGTCGAGCGCCTCCAGCACGACCGAGTTGGTCATCGACGGGCGCAGCTGCCCGTCCACCAGGTTCAGCTCGACTTCGAGCCCGATGTTCTTGCGGGGAAAGGAAAAACTCCCGTCGGTGAGCATCCGGGCCAGGGTGTCCAGGCATCGCTGGACCTTCCGGCGGTACCGTCCGCGATCGAGCCGGCCGGGGTGTGCCGAGAGATCCGTACCCATGGTTCGACGCGCTCCTTGGCTGCTGTCCGCAGTGGTCTGGGCGGCTAGTACGCCAGGCAGACCACCGTCGCACAGCGCCGCGCCATGGGCTAGCGGCCAAACTGGTGCTCTCCGTCACCGGCGGTTGACCCTGCGCGTAACTACGCCGTTTGCCCTAAAGCGCCTCGCACGTTCGGACCAGTGGGCACGGGTTCGGGCGGGTGCGAGACTGTCCGATGTGGCTCAACTGATCTTCACCGAGGACCGGGCGCATCCGGGGCTCGACGACTTCCGCGACCTGTCCACAGCGGACCGTCGGCCGGACCGCCCCGGCGGGCGCGGGCTGGTGATCGCCGAGGGAACCGTCGTGGTCGGGCGGCTGCTTGCTTCGCGCTATCCGGTGCGAGCGCTGCTCGGCGTGGAGCGACGGCTGCGGGAATTGGAAGACGAACTCGCGGGCGTCGACGTGCCCGCGTATGTGACGTCGGCGGAGACGATGGCCGACGTCGTCGGTTTCCACCTCAATCGCGGGGTGCTCGCGGTCGCGGATCGCCCGGAACCGCCGACGGTCTCCCAAATCGTGGACAGCGCACAGGTTTTGGCCGTGCTGGAAGGCGTCGGCGATCACGAGAATCTCGGCGCGCTTTTCCGCAATGCCGCCGCGCTCGGCGTCGGCGGGATATTGCTCGGCCCGGGTTGTTCGGATCCGCTTTACCGGCGCAGTGTGCGCGTTTCGATGGGACACGTGCTGCGCGTCCCGTTCGCGACTTTCGACAGCTGGCCCGGCGGTCTGGATGTGCTGCGGGCACGGGGTTTTACGGTGGCCGCGCTCACTCCGCGCGCGGATTCCGTACCGCTGCGCGGATTGCGCGAAAAAGTGCCGGGCCCGATCGCGCTGCTGCTCGGCACCGAGGGGCCGGGGCTGACGGACGAGGCGATCGAGGCCGCGGACGTCGCGGTCCGCGTGGAGATGGTGGCCGGGGTCGACTCGCTGAACGTCGCCACGGCTGCGGCGATCGCGTTCCACGAGGTCTCGGCGGGCGTCGCCCCACTAGAGTGACCCCCGGCACGTTTCTTGCGGGGAGGGGCACGATGGAGCTGCGCATCCGCGGCGAGCAGGCGGTGCTCGCCGGGCCGGGCGGCGAGCACGCGCGAGAGGTCGACCCGCGCCGGCTCGCGATCGGCGCCGAGCTGGCGCAAGCCCTGCACGAGTGGGCGCGCGTGGCGTCGGCGGTGGCGCGTTCCGACTCGGACGTCGACGTCGCCGGTTCGGTCGTGTCGCAGCGCGGACGTCAGCTCGCCGCGCGACTGGCCGCGGTGATGGGCACCGAGGTGCGCTTCGTCGACCCGGTGACCGGCGTGGAAACGGTGGTCGAACCGCCTCGGCGGCCGGATCAACCCGCGCGGGCCCGGACGCAGGAAGAGCCGACGCCTTGGCTCACCGGGCTGACCGTGTCGGTGTTCGCGGCCGCGGTGGTGGTCGTGGCGATGCTCGCGCTGGCTACCACGCTCGCCCGCGAGACGAGCGTGTGGCTCGCGCTGATCGCGGCGCTGGTGGTGACCGGCGGGGTCGCACCGTCCCTATGGCTGGGCCGGAAGGTGCCGATCCTGCGCTGGGCGGTGTACGGCGCGGGCGGCGGCTTGGCCCTCGCGTGGATCGGCGTGCTGGCCACGGTGTTCTGACTCGCGGATACTGACGCGATGGCTCCGCTCGACAAGCTGCGCGCCCTCTGTCTCGCCCTGCCCGAAGCCACCGAACGACTCAGCCACGGCGAACCGACGTGGTTCGTCCGCGGCCGCAAGACGTTCGCGATGTTCGCCGACCGGCACCACGACGACAAGCTCGCGTTCTGGTGCCCCGCGCCGCCCGGTGTGCAGGAGGAACTGGTGCGCACCGAGCCGGAGCGATTTTTCCGGCCGCCCTACGTCGGAGTGCACGGATGGCTCGGCGTGCGGCTCGATGTGGACGTCGACTGGACCGAGGTGGACCAGATCGTGCGCGAGGCGTATCGGCATGTGGCGCCGAAGAAACTGGCTGCTCTGCTGGACGCGTGATTCCGAACGCTGCGCTTCCGCCGCCGTACGTGAGGGGAACCCTGAGGGAATCAGATTCCCTCAGGGTGGCCCTCACGTCCTTCTGACCAAGCGCACCGTCGCGACGGGTTCGCGTGCCGGGATGCTGCGAGCACCGGTCGACGAGCCGCGCTGGGCGGCTTTCTTTCCTGCTGAAAGTCCGTGAAGGGCTCCTTGAGGGAATCAGATTCCCTCAAGGAGCCCTTCACGGACCGAAGCTGTCTCAGGTCGGGGGGCACGATCCGGAGGGTTCCCCTCACAGACGTCGGCAGGAGCGGAGAGCTGGCCGCACACCACAGCTACCGAGAAAACCCCAATGCGGCATTGGGTGCATCCCACGCACCGAACGCCACATTGGGTGCGCAGGACGCACCCAATGTGGCATCGGGGCGCTTGAAGCGGGGCAGGTCAGCCGCGCTGGGTGCGGACTCCGAGCAGCACGTCCTCCCAGGACGGCACGATCGGATGGTTCTTCTTCGCCTTCGTGCGCGGCTGCTCGGCTTCGTCGCCGTCGGACTCGCCCGGGACACGCGGGATCTCGCGGGTCTCGTCGTAGCCCTCGTCCGGACCCTCGATGGCGCGCGGTTCCTCGACGGCGTCGAGCGTCGGCTGCACCACCGAATCGCGGGCGGGGGCCAGCGCCCGCACGGTGCGCGGGGCGACGTAGGAGTTCGGGTTCAGCAGGACTTCGGCGTTCTCGTCGAGCGCGTGCACCGTTCCGCCGTGTGCGCCGGGCGAGAACGACCAGTGCGCGCGGTTGTCGGAGCGGCCGGCTTTCCAGCGCAGCACGACGACCCACTTGCCGTCGTCGCCGCGCCAGGCGTCCCAGGCGGCCTGGTTGTAGTCGTGGCCGCGGACGCCGAAGGCGTAGGCGATGACCTCGCCGAGCGTCTGGACGTCGGGCCCGTCCTCGCGGACCGGGTGCGCCGACTGCGCGAGTTCCGCCGTGCGGGACCGTTCGAGCAGCACCGGATAAGCGAATCGCTCCACCCGCTGCGTCGAGACGCCCGCGCTGCTCGCGACCTGCTCGACGGACTCGCCCGCGCGGATTCGCGCCTGGATCTCGCGTGGCCGCATCTGGCTCTCCAACTCGATCTCGATCTGGCCCAGCCGGGCTATGTCCCCCCTCGCCGCCGCACGCAGTCTCTCGTCGGCCGGGAGCAGGAAGCGCGTACGGCTCGCCGGGTCCTCCAGCACGAGGGACTTCCCGTCCTCGTGCAGCCCGACCACCCGCAACGCCCGCATTTCTCGCCTCCCCGGTGTTCACCTTTGTGGGTGCCCACGTTAGAACGGCGCGTCGGCTTGACGTGCGAGGCGCGCCGACGCCTCACCCATCCGAACTCAATCCGACGGCACTTTCCCGGCCATTTTCGCCGCGCCGGAGATCGGTCACACTCGTGACACGCCGACCACGGTCTGTCACGAACGAGTGGTCATCAACGCGAACCGCCCCGCGAGCCGGAGGGCTGGCGGGGCGGTTTGGGCGTTTCGGCGCGTTTTCGGTTCAGCCGAGCCGTTCCACGACGTATTCGATGCTCTGGGTGAGCTTCGTGACGTCGTCCGGGTCGATCGCCGGGAACAGGCCGACGCGCAGCTGGTTGCGGCCCAGCTTCCGGTACGGCTCGGTGTCGACGATCCCGTTGGCGCGCAACGCCTTCGCGACCGCGGCGGCGTCGACCTCGTCGGCGAAGTCGACCGTGCCGACGACCTGCGAGCGCAGCTCCGGGTTCGTCACGAACGGCGTGGTGTACGAGGTTTTCTCGGCCCATTCGTACAACCGGCTCGAGGATTCCTTGGTGCGCGAGGTGGTCCAGTCGAGGCCGCCCTGGCCGTTCATCCACTCGATCTGCTCGGCGAGCAGGAAAAGCGTGGAGACGGCGGGGGTGTTGTAGGTCTGGTCCTTGCGCGAGTTGTCCAGCGCGGTGGTGAGCGACAGGAATTCGGGGATCCAGCGGTCGCCGCCGCCGATCTCGCCGATCCGCTCGATCGCGGCGGGCGAGGCGAGCGCGATCCACAGCCCGCCGTCGGACGCGAACGACTTCTGCGGCGCGAAGTAGTAGACGTCGAAGTCCTCGGCCTTGACCGGGAGACCGCCGGCGCCGGACGTCGCGTCGATCGCGACCAGCGCGCCGTCGCTGCCCTCGGGACGCCGCACCGGCACCGCGACGCCGGTGGAGGTCTCGTTGTGCGCCCAGCCGACGAGGTCCGCGCCCTGCTGATAGGCGATCTCCGGCGCACTGCCCGGGTCGGCCTTCACCACGATCGACTCGCCGAGGAACGGGGCCTTGTTCGTGACGGTCGCGAACTTCGAGGAGAACTCGCCGTAGGTGAAGTGCTGGGCGCGCTCGCGCACGAGGCCGAACGCGGCGGCGTCCCAGAACGCGGTCGTCCCGCCGTTGCCGAGGATGACCTCGTACCCGTCCGGGAGCGAGAACAGCTCGGACAGCCCGGCGCGCACGCGGCCGACGAGCGACTTGACCGGCTTCTGCCGGTGCGAGGTGCCGAGGTAGGTGGAACCGGACCGGGCGAGGGCGGCGAGCTGCTCTTCGCGGACCTTCGAGGGTCCGCAGCCGAAGCGGCCGTCGGCCGGCTTGAGGTCTGCTGGGATCGTCAACTCAGCGTCGGTCATGTGCTTAGTCTCTCAGGTCGGGACAACGCAGGTAACGGCGGTTGGCGGGTGTCCGACATGTGGAATCGTGACGGAAACGCACGGTTACCGGCCGCGCTGGCGGTGGTTTGCGCTCTTCGCCTTGGCCGCGCTGGTGCACCCGTGGGATTCGACTGCGCTGATCGGCCTTCCCCTCGGCCTGGCGGCGACCCTGGTGCTGGTTTTCGTGCCCTGGCGACGCGCGTGGTTCCGCCGTCGAGCAGTCCCTGCCGCGCTGTTCGCTCTTTCCGTGGCGTTCACCGGGTTTGTCGTTGTCGGGTTCTTCGTCGAGCCGCCGAACCCGGACGAGGTCGGCTCGGCCGTTTTCGCGCTCGTCCTCGCGGTCGCGTTCGCCGCCGCGTCGGGGATACCACCCAGTGGGACCACGGACAGGAGATCCCGAGACTGCTGCGCGTCACGGTTCGCCCGCGCGGCTACCTGACTTTGCTCGACTGCCCGCCGGAGCAGGCCCGCGAACTCCGGCGGACCGGACGGTTGCGCTGGACGAGGCCCGGCGACGCGGTGGTGGCGGGGTGCCGTTGCTGGACCTGTATACGGACACTCCGGAGACGGTGCCTGCTGCGCTGGAGGGCGGGTTCGGAGGTGGCTGCTTCGCGGGGATCGTGCTGGAGACTGTGCGGCCTTGACACGTGGGAGACGGCGAAGCTCTGCACAGAGATCTGGGCGAGGGCTCTGTTCTTGCGTCCCGGAGCAGGTTGTCCACACCGATCCCCCGGTTGTGGACTAGTCGGCCCCTGCATGCTCTAAGCGCCGGTTTCGTCGGGTAGCGCCGGTAGAATGGGCATGGGCAGCCCCCCAGAGGAGGGCGGGGGTGCGCCTTCGGCCCGGGCTTCGGAAGCACGAGCTGGCTCGTGCTCGAGCCAGGCTGGCCGGCGCGGTTCGGGATCGAGCGTTGCCCGCCGGAACTCGCCGCCGAGCTGATCGAGCGTCGGCGGTTGTGGGTGTTCGGCACGCCGGGGATGGGCGAGGTTCTGCTGGGACTGCCCGGCCAGGGTTTCTACGCGAAGGCATGGTTGTCCCCGGCCGGGCGAGTGCCTGCCTATGACGCCGAAGACCCAGGCGTCAAGGCCGAAGCGGGCTGACTCAGCGCCACCCACCCTCGTCCAGACCGCCCGGGATCGGTGCGGCCGGGTCGTACGGCGTGCGGCTGAAGATGAACGTGGCGAGGTTCAGGTGGTTCGCCGTGCCGTTCGCGTCGCGGCCGACGGTGAGCGTTTCGCCCGCGTAGTAGCCGTCCAGGCCGATCCAGGTGTCCGGGCCCTCGGGGCGGAACCGGGACGCCCGGCCGGCGCCGACGGCCGGGTTCAGCGAGATCAGGCCGTCGCCCTGCACGCGCAGGAAGTACGGCGTCGGGCCCCAGTGCCACAGTCCGGTCAGCGCGAGCAGCTCCGGGTCCACAGTGGACGGGAGCCATTCCTCGGGCAGCGCGGGTTCGAGGTCGTCGGCGGTGGTGATCAGGTCGAGGCACAGCTGGGTGATGTTGACGCCCGAGGTCGAGTTCGCGAGGCACAGCGCGCCGGTGCCGCTGCGCGGGTCGACGATGGTCGCGGCGAGGAACCCGGGCATCGAGCCGGTGTGCCCGGCCAGGTGCCTGCCCTGGTAGCGCACCACCATCAGGCCGAGGCCGAACCCGGTCGACCACACCTCGGTGTCGTCGACGGTGTTCATCGTCCGCATTTCGTCGACGGTGTCCGGCGAGAGCACGTCGCCGGTGTGGCCGCCGAGGAACGACGTCCAGCGGCCGAGGTCGGTGACGGTGGACCAGAGCTGCCCGGCCGGGGCCATCGCGCCGGCGTCCGGCCACTTCTCCGGCATGAGCACGTCGGCGAACGGGTGCACGGCGAATCCCTCGGCGTGCGCGCCTTCCGGGTGCGGCGTCGTGCGGTTCATGCCCAGCGGGGTAAGGATTTCGTCGCGCACGACGTCGAACCACGGCCGCTCGCGGAGCCGGGCGACCAGTTCGCCGAGCACGCCGTAGCCGACGTTCGAGTAGTGGAATTTGGATCCGGGACGCAGCTTCGTCGCGCCCTTCTCCAGGCTCGAGACCAGCGCCGCCCAGTCCGCGCCGGGCGCGCGTTCCCACCACTGGCCGGGCGATTCCGACGTGAGGCCCGACGTGTGCGACAGCAGCTGCGCGACGGTGACCGAACCGAACGCGGTGCCCGGCAGGTGCCGCTCCAGCGGGTCGGTGAGGTCGAGTTTGCCCTCGTCGCGCAGCCGCAGGACCGCGGTCGCGATCATCGTTTTGGTGATCGACCCCAGCCGGTACTGCGTGTTGTCGTCCGGGCGCTGGTCGCCGACGCGGCCGCGGGCTCCGGACCAGACGACGTCGCCGCCTCGGACGACAGCGGCGACGAGGGACGGGGCGCGGCTGACGGACTGCTCGTGTGCGAGCCGTCGGTACAGGGCGAGTTCGGTGGTGTCGAGCATGGCCGTCATTCTGCCCGGGCAGTTCAGCCGAGCAGTTGCCGGTCCAGCGCCGTCGTGACCGCTGCCGTGCGGTCGGAAACGCCGAGCTTCGAGAACACCCGCAGCAGGTGCGTTTTCACCGTCGCCTCGCCGATGTGCAGCTCGCGGCCGATTTCCGCGTTCGTGCGGCCCTTCGCGACCAGCCGCAGCACTTCCACCTCGCGCGCGGACAGCGGCGAGGCCGGCGTCGGGTTCCGCATCCGGTGCACGAGCTTGCCCGCGACCGACGGCGCCAGCACGGTTTCGCCGCGATGCGCGGCCCGGATCGCCCCGGCCAACTCGGCGCGCGACGCGTCTTTCAGCAGATATCCCGACGCGCCCGCCTCGACCGCGCGCAGGATGTCGGCGTCGGTTTCGTACGTGGTGAGCACGACGATCCGGCGCGCGGGCGTTTCCTTGAGGATCGCGTGGATCGCGCCGACCCCGTCGAGGCCCGGCATGCGCAGGTCCATCAGGACGACGTCGGGCTGTTTCACGCGGTCGAGCGCCACCGCTTCGTCGCCGGAACCGGCCTCGCCGACCACCGTCAGGTCGTCCTCGGCTTCGAGCATGCCGCGCAGTCCTTCGCGCACCACGGGATGGTCGTCGACCAGCATGATGGTGATCACGCGGGCACCTCCAGTTCCAGTTCGGTGCCGCCGTTCGCGCCGGTCCGCACTTCCAGGGCGCCGCCTACCTGCTCGGCCCTCGAACGCATGCCGCGCAACCCGAATCCGGCTCCGTCGGCATCCGGGGTGAAGCCGCACCCGTTGTCCTCCACGCGCAACCGTATCGCTCCGTCCACAGCGGACAGCCGCACGCGGACGAGAGTCGCGCCCGAATGCTTGCGCACGTTCGACAGCGCCTCCTGCGCCGCACGCAGCAACACCACTTCGACCGCGGTGGACAGTGGCGGCAGCGCATCGTCCACTTCGCACTCGACCGGGATACCGATCTCTTCGGCGAGCCGGTCTGCCTGCCGCTGCACGGCTTCCGGCAACGAGCCGGTGGCCAAATCGGACGGTGCGAGCGCGGCGACCATCGCACGGGCTTCGGCGAGATTCTCACGCGCGGTGCGGCCGGCGAGCGCGAGATGTTTGCGCACTGTGGACAGATCGGTGTCCAGTTCGGACTCGATCGCCTGGGTCAGTGTGATGATGCTGGTGAACCCCTGCGCGAGCGTGTCGTGGATTTCCCGCGCCAGCCGTTCGCGTTCGGCCGCGGTGCCCGCTTCCCGCGACAGCCGGGCGACCTCGGCCTGACTGGATTCCAATTCGCGGATCAGCTCGGCGCGGGCGCGGCTCTGCTTCAGCACGTCGCTGGTGAACTTCCCGGCCAGCAGGCTGAAGACGATCAGGATCGCGGTCATCGGCAGCAGGACCGAGAGCAACTGGTTGTCCCAGCCGCCGTTCAGCACCGCCGAGACCGGTTCGAGCAGGATGAGCAGCGTCGTCGCGACCACCCCCGGCCGCAAATCCAGCAGCATGAACAGCAGCGGGCAGGCGAGGAACAGCACGAAGCTCGCCGAAGTGGTCGCGAGAATGGCGGTGCCGGTCAACGCGATCAGCGCCGCCGCCGCGACGGCCCGGGCGGTTCCGTTGTCCTCGCCGTGCACGACGCGCCGTCCCGCGGCCAGGTAGCCGACCGCGATCGCGCCCATCGCGGACTCGGCCACGATTTTCTCCGCCGCCGATCCGTCGTTGAAGAGCACCAGGAAGGCGGTCGCCAGGTAGGCGACCGCGAACAGCACCTCCCAGGACCAGTACGACCGCTCCCACGCGTCGGCCTGGTTCACTTCGCTTCGTTCGTCCACCGGAACGTCACCCTCGCGAGCACCAGGCCCACCACGCACCACACCGCCAGCACCAGCGCCACCTTCGGAAGCTCCCATGTCCCCGCCATTTCCTGGGTCGCGGCCTCCGGCGGAAGGAACACCGAGCGGAAGCCCTGGCAGATCCACTTCAGCGGGAAGAACGACGCGACGTCGACCATGATCCTCGGCAGGTTCGTGATCGGCGTGACGAACACCCCGGAAATGAACTGCAGCACCAAGTACACCAGCTGCACGAGCGCCACGGTGCCGTTCGCGGTGCGGGTGGCCGAGCTGATCGCGATGCCCAGCAGCGTCGAGGAGACGATCCCGAGCAGCAGCACCCAGAGCAGGGTCAGCCACTTCGCCGGATCGGACGGCAGTTCGAGGCGGAACAGCAGCATCGCCACCGCGGCCATCAGGACGGTCTGCGACACGCTGGTCACCGCGACCATCACCATCTTGCCGACGAAATAAGCCGCCGCGGGCATCGGCGTGCCACGCAAGCGTTTCAGCGCACCGATTTCCCGGTCCGCGGCGATGCCGATGCCGACGCTGTTGAAGGACGTCGACACGATGCCCGCGCCGATCATCCCGGCGGCGAGCAGCTGCCCGGACGACACCCCGCTCTGCCCGGTCGGGCCGTCGAGGATGGAGCCGAGCAGGATCATCAGCACCGCGGGCAGCGAGAAGGTGAACACCACCTGCTCGCGGTTGCGGAAGAACTGCCGCAGTTCGAGCCCGCCGCGGGCGAGGCCCAAGCGGAACGTTCCCGGCAGCGCCATGGTCGTCGTGGTCACGGTTGCTCCCCGATCAGGTCGAGATAGACGTCTTCCAGGCTGGGGCGCGTCACGGTGAGACCGGCGAGTTCCCCCTGCGTGCCGGCGAGTTGCGAGACGAGCTTCGTCGGGAACTGTGTGCGTTCCTCGTGACTGCCGCGTTCGTCCTGCCACCGCACGACCGCCTCGGCGCGTTCGCGGCCGCCGAGCGTCGCCGGCGTCCCCTCCGCGACGACCGAACCGCGCGCGATGACCGCGAGCCGATCGGCCAGCGCCTCGACCTCGTCCAGGTAGTGCGTGGTCAGCAGGATCGTGGTGCCCTCGTGGGCGAGTCCGTCGATGAGCCCCCAGAACTGCCGCCGCGCCTCGGGATCGAAACCGGTCGTGGGCTCGTCCAGGAACAGCAATTCCGGACGGCCGACGATGCCGAGCGCGACGTCCACCCGGCGGCGCTGCCCGCCGGACAGCGCCTTCACCCGCGCGCCCGCCTTCGCGGTGAGGCCGACCTGGTCGATCACCTCTTCCGGATCACGCGGGTTCGGGTAGTACTTCGCGAAGTGCCGCACGGTCTCCGCGACGGTCAATTCCGCCGCGTCGCCGGCCGTCTGCAACACGATGCCGAGGCGGGCGCGCCACGCGCGTCCCGCGGTACCCGGGTCCTCGCCGAGGACAGTGGCTTCCCCCGCCGTCCGCTGCCGGTGCCCCTCCAGGATCTCGACGGTGGTCGTCTTGCCCGCGCCGTTGGGCCCGAGCAGGGCGAACACCTCGCCGTCACGGATGTCGAGATCGATCCCGGCCACGGCGAGGTGGCCCGGGTACTCCTTGCGCAGTCCGCGCACTCGCACTGCTGTGCTCATGGGTTCAGCGTGCGCCGCGGAGAGCGGTTCGCGGGACGTCCGGGCAGTGGAATCCGGCTGTCCGTCGAACGGTGGACACGCTGGTTTCCCGTGGAACCACGACGGCCGCTGTTGACAAGTTGTCTAACATGACAAGATGTCTCACAAGCAGGTGACGGCCAGTGACGGAGTCCGCCTTTCGGTCCGGGTGAGCGGCAACCCGGACGGGCCCACGGTCGTGCTCGTGCACGGATATCCGGACAACAGCTCGATGTGGGACGGCGTCGCCGAGGAGCTGCGCCGCGACCACCGCGTGGTCGTCTACGACGTGCGCGGCGCGGGCGAATCCGACAAACCGCGCGAGCGCCGGGCGTACCGGCTGGACCAGCTCGCCGACGACCTCGCCGCGGTGGTCGACGAGGTGCAGCCGTCCGGCAAGGTCCACCTCGTCGCGCACGACTGGGGTTCGATCCAGGCTTGGCACGCGGTCACCGGCGACCAGCTGCGCGGCCGGATCGCTTCGTACACCTCGCTTTCCGGGCCCAGCCTCGATCACGCCGGCGCGTGGTTCCGTGCCCAGCTGACCCGGCCGACGCCGCGTCGCCTCGGCCACGCGCTTCGGCAGTTCCTGCACTCGTACTACATCGTCGCGTTCCAGGTGCCGCTGATCCCGGAACTGTTGTGGCGCACCGGAATCATGCGCACGATGATCCGGAAGCTGGAGCCCGCCGAAACGTCGCCCAAGACGTCGGACGGGGTGCACGGCCTGAAGCTGTACCGGGCGAACATGGGCCCGCGGCTGTCCCGCCCGCGCCCGCGTCCGGCGGAAATCCCGGTGCAGGTGCTCGCGCCGACCGGCGATTCGTACGTCACCACGCCGCTGCAGACCGAGGTCGAGCGCTGGGTGCCGGATCTGCGCGTCCGGCGCGTGATCGGGTCGCACTGGATCACCCGGACCAAGCCGGAAGTGGTTGCTGCCGCGGCAGCTGAGCTGATCGCGTCGGTGGAAACCGGCGAGGAAACGCGGGCGCTGCGGCGTGCGCGGGTCGGCGGCGCCAGCGGTCGCTTCGCGCATCACCTCGTCGTCGTGACCGGTGCGGGCAGCGGGATCGGGCGGGAGACCGCGCTGGCGTTCGCGGCCGAGGGTGCCGACGTGGTCGTCAGCGACATCAACGGCGATTCAGCTGCGGAAACGGCGAAACTGGTGCGAGAGCGCGGAGTCGACGCCGGTGAGTACACAGTGGACTCTTCGGACGGCGAGGCGGTCGCCCGGTTCGCCGCGCAGGTGCGGGACGAGTTCGGTGTGCCGGACATCGTGGTGAACAACGCCGGGATCGGCATGTCCGGCCCGTTCCTCGACACGACGATCGAGGACTGGGAGAAGGTCGTGGACGTCAACCTGTGGGGCGTGATCCACGGGTGCCGCGCGTTCGCGCCGATGATGAAGGACCGCGCTGAAGGCGGGCAGATCGTCAACCTCGCTTCTGCCGCGGCGTACCTGCCGTCGAAGATCCTCACCGCTTACGGCACCACGAAGGCCGCTGTGCTCGCGTTGAGCAATGGTTTGCGTGCGGAGTTGGCGTCCGAGGGAATTGGCGTGACCGCGGTTTGCCCGGGTTTGGTGAACACCAACATCACCAAGACCACTAAGTTCGTCGGCGTGGACGAGGTCGAGGAGAAGCGGCGACAGAAGGAATCGTCCAAGCTCTACGCCCGGCGCAATTTCGGACCGGAACGAGTGGCGCGCGACATTCTGAGTGCGGTGGAGAAGAACGTCGCGATCCAACCGTCCACTCCGGAAGCGAAGGTCGCGCTGGTCCTTTCGCGGCTGACGCCAGGTTTGCTGCGCGCGGCGGCGAAACTGGACGTCACGCCGTGAGCCGTCCGCGCCGGATGACCGCGCAGGCCCGGCGGGACGATCTGATCGCGGCCGCGCTGGATTTGTTCGGCAGCCGGGCACCGGAATTGGTCACGGTGGACGACATCGTGGCGCGCGCCGAGGTGTCGCGGCCGTTGTTCTACCGGTATTTCCCGAGCCTGCGGGAACTGCAAATGCAGGCGTTGCGCACGGTCACCGACGGTTTGGTCGACCGGCTCGCGACGCTTGAGGAGGGCCCGCCGGAAGAACGCCTGCGCGCGGCCGTACGGGGACTAGTTGATGTCGCCGCGCATTACCGCGAAGGCTACGTCGCATTGCTGCGCAGCGGTTCGGTCATCGCCACTTCGGAGACGGACGCGGCGATCGACGAGGTCCGCAACCGTGCCGTCGAGTTGATCCTGGAAGCGCTGCCGATCCCCGAACCGTCACCGTTGGTGCTGCTGACCCTGCGCTGCTGGACCGCGGTGGTCGAGGGCGCGTTGCTGTCGTGGCTTCAAGAAGGCACCGTCCCGCGCGAAACGCTGGACGGCTGGCTGGTCGACCAGCTCACCGCGATGCTCGCCGCCACCGGTGCCTGGGCTTGAAGCGCCCCAATGCCACATTGGGTGCATGCGACGCACCCAATGTGGCATTGGGTGCATCTGACGCACCCAATGCCACATTGGGGATTTTTCATCTTGTTGGTGCTGGTTAGGTGGGGTTGACGGGGCTGGTTGTGGTTGTGCTGTAACGGAGTTGCTGGGCGGGCGTGGGCCGGGCGGGAACGCGGTGGAGCCCCCGGATGTT
>NZ_JARACH010000105.1:0-16762 GCF_029087445.1 Amycolatopsis sp. La24 | reverse complement strand
CCGTCGCACCAGAACTCATAACCAGCGATCACACCAGCCCCGGCCAGCACAAGCCACACCGCCACGCCGGACACCCAACACCACAAACAAGATCAACTTAAGCTACGTGGCATTGGGTTAGAACCGGGGTCAACACTCACGAGAACCTGCTCAGGGCACAACTCGACAGCACGGTGTTTGTGTGAAGCTTTCGCTGGTCAGCTCAGTCCGGCAGCAAGTCCGGCACCCGTCACTCCGCCGCCCAGCTTGCTGCTGGGCGGCTACCGTCTGCTGGCCTCCGGCGACGTCATGCCTCGGACTTTACCTTGCCGTGCTCAGGGAGTCGCGTGGGTTCTGCTGTTCCTTCCGTGTGGAGCGACCCGGTTCGGTCGTCACGGGGTTGTGGCGATCGCCGGGGCCGTGCGTTCGACGTGTGACAGACGGTGGAGAACCTGCGTCAGAATGGACTTGCTGCGGCGTCGCACGAGCGGTTTCCGCGCACTGACAATTCGCCGTGGCGGACAGGAGCGTCGGTCCGGGCAATGGGGTGTCGGTTGGGCGCGCGGGTTCAGTTGAGTCCGGCGTGAGCGGCGATGTCGTCGGCGAAGGACGTCACCCTGGTGTACATCCCGGGTTTGCCTGGCTTTCCGCAGCCGTCGCCGTAGGAGACGATTCCTACCACCGTGTCGCCGACTACCAGTGGGCCTCCGGAATCTCCTTTGCAGGCGTCGATGCCGCCGTTCGGGTAGCCGGCGCACAGCATGCTTGTCGCGGAGTATTCCGGGTACGCGGTGTGGCAGAAGGAGTCGTCGGCCACGGGGACGGTGGCTTGGCGCAGATAGTCCGACCGGTCGCCGCCGTCGGCGGTTCGGCCCCAGCCCAGGACGGTGGCGTTGGTTCCGGCGGGGTAGCGGCTCGGATCGCGGGCCAGGTCGGCGGGGCGGTAGGGGAGCGAGCCTCGGACGGTCAGGACGGCGATGTCCGAACCTTGTTGCGGGGTACGGAAATCCGGGTGTTGCCAGGCGGCGGACACGGCGCGGACGACCCCGTCTTGGGTGCGTTTGTCTTCCCGGCCGGCGACCACGCGAAGTTCGCCGGTTGGGACGGTGGCGGCGCAGTGCGCGGCGGTCGCGACCGCGGTGCGGCTGACGATGACGCCGCCGCAGAACTGGGTTCCGTGACTGTCCACTAAGTACACTGCGTACGGATGTTGTGCCAGGGAAGCTTTTTCTCCCCCGATGACGCTCGGGACGGCCCCGGCGGCGGATGTGCTCAGGCTGATGACGGACAGGACGACGGCGACGATGAATGCGAATCGGCGTGGCATGGCGGACCCCCTCGGCTGCGGCAGCGCACGAAGACCACTTTAACCGGCGGTTGAGGGGAAAACCGTCGCTGAACCGGGTGGAAACCGCGGGAGCCCGGATCCGGACTCCCGCGGCGGCTGAGGGGGATTGCTTCCCGAACACGGCTCGGGCAAAGGGATTGCGGACGGCGCGTGGAGAGAAGGCTTGCGGAGAGACGGGAACAGGGTGAAGAACGGCTCAGGGAAACCGAATTCGGAGACGCGGCTCGCCTGGAGAGAGGGAAGCAGGGGGCTCGGAGTGAAACCTGGCGACGCCGGGGTCGTTGGCGAGGAACTGCCCAGGAGCGGAGTGCTCGATCGAGGGCCTGAGGGGAAGCCTGGTCGGAGCCGTCGGCGCGGACCCGGTCTGAAGTCCCCGGCAACCCGCGATCAATTCGGCAGAACGGAAGTGTGGACGGGGGCCACCGGCGCGGGTCCAGCCTCAGACTCCGCATCGGCACCCTCAAGAACCTCGGCAGACCACCGGACGCGCGGGCGGGAGTCGCTTGCCTCGGACTCGGCACCTGTGCCCCGCGAACCTCGGCAGAGCGGACCTGCGAACGGGAGCCGCCAGCGCAGGGCCAGCCTGGATTCCGCACTGGTGCCCCGCGAACCTCACCAGAGTTGACCTGCGAATGGGAGTCGCCAGCGCAGGCCAGCCTGGATTCCACATTGGTGCCCAAGAAACCTCGGCAGGCAGGACGGGAAGGAGTCACTGGTGCGGAGCCAGCCCAGATTCCGCACCGGCACCCCAGGACCTCGGCAGAACGGAAGCGCGAACGGGAGCCACCGGTGCGGAGTCAGCCCCAGACCCCGCACCGGCACCCCCAGGACTCAGCAGAGCGGAGCCACCGGCTTGTCCGAGCCGGTTTTCACATACGTGTCCGAGATGTAGTGCCCAGGCCCGATCCGGTCCCAGATCTTGCTCGTCCCGAATTTCCCGGTCACCGAGTCGCCGTTGACGTAGCATTCGATGTTCACCTTGGCGTAGTTCGCCGCCAGGCCCTTCACCGACGAGGTCGTGTGCGCGCCCGACCGGACGTTCACCGGGTCGCCTGCCGTTTGCACCAAACCCGTTGCCGCGGCGGAGCCCGTCCACAGGTAGGTGACCTTCACGTTTCCGTTGTCGCCCAGGCCGACTCCCGAGCTGAAGGTGCCGTCGGCCAGGTCGATGCCCGCGGGGTTGCCCACTTTGTACCCGAGATCGTCGCGGCCGCCGTTGTAGCCGTTGTGGTAGGCGGCGTAGGCCTCGGGCTGGCCTTGCGGCAGGTCCTTGTACTCCGCGCGCACCGAGGGCGGGTTCCAGTAGTCGTCCTTGGTGTTCCACGGGCCGACGTCCCAGACCGGCGCGTATTCGCAGCGGCTGTTGTCCGTCTTGCACACTCGCACGGTGTAGTTGCCGGTTCCCTTGGGCGACAAGGCTTTTCCGGACGGCAGCGCGACGAAGTGGTCGTTGCTCGCGATGACGTGGCCGTTCGCGGTGGTGTGGCCGGTGAGGCCTTCGCGGGTGGCGTAGATCGTGTAGGTCAGCGGGGTGGACGCGGCGATGGCGTTCGCTTGCGGGGACAGCGAACCGGTCAGGTCGACCTCGCGCACGGTCGGGCGGGCGGCGGTGGTGCTGGACAGCGTGATCCTGGTCTGCACAACGCTCACCGCCCGCGGGAGTGCGGTGCCGGCGGGGGTCCATTCGGTCCAGTCGTCGGCGCCGGAGCGGCCGCGGACGTCGACGTCGACCGTGGTGCCCTGCGGGGCGTCCGCGGAGATCTCTGCGGCTACCCGGTTCACCGGCGCGGGCAGGCGTCGTTCGGCGGAGAGCAGGTAGCCCTCGCTGCCCGCGGCCCGGTCGGCGGGTCTCCACGCGGCGTCTCGCAGCGTGAGCGTGCTGCTGGCCGCCGCGACGTTGACGTCGTCACTGTCCACTGAGGACAGATCGGCTCGCCAGGCGGCGGCTTCGGCGGCGCTCACCGGCGTCGCTACTGCGGTGACCGCCCCCGCGGCGAGCAGTGCGGCGACCGTGCGCCGGACCGTCACATTCCCGACCACGACGGATCTCCCTTCACTCGTCCGAATCGAACTGCCGGAGTGTCGGCGGGATCCGTACACGATCCATACAACGATCTCGCCCGGTCGTGTACCGGACGCGGGAGGTTGACAGCGGTGAGTCACAGATATAGCTTTGCGAACAAAGTTAATTTAACAGCAAAGGAAGTGTGGGATGACCATCCTGGTGACGGGGGCGCGCGGGAATGTCGGGAGCGAGGTCGTCCGGGCGCTTCGCGAGGGCGGGCACGAGGTGCGCGGCTCGGCACGTGACGCGGCCGCCCTGGATCTGCCGGACGCGGTGTCGGTGGATCTCACGGCGGAGGGCGGATTCGAGGACGCGCTGCGCGGCGTGGACGCGATCTTCCTGTATCCGGCGCGACCGAACGGTGGTGCGGATTTCCTTGCCGCGGCGCGAAAAGCCGGAGTCTCGTACGTCGTACTGCTGTCGTCGCCGGACGTCTACGAGGGCGCGGCGGACAACCCGATCCGGCGGGGGCATTTGCCCGCGGAGACGGCGGTGGCGGAGTCCGGATTGCCGTTCACGGTGCTGTACCCGGGCTGGCTGATGGGCAACACCCGGCGCGACTGGGGTGCGGCGATCCGGGCCGGGGGACCGGCGCGGCTCTTCTCTCCGGAGTCGCAGTTCACGCCGACGGCCGAGGCGGACGTGGCCGCGGTGGCTGCGAAGCTGCTCACGGAGCGTAGCTATCCGGGCAGGATACTCACGGTAACTGGGCCGGAATCGATGACGCAGCGTGCGATCGTGCAGACCCTGGCGGAGGAATTGGGTCGCCCGATCGAAGTGGTGCCCGAAACGCGGAGCGAGGCGCTGGCGCGGCGTCCGGAGTGGATGCCCGAGGCGGTCCTGGAGCACCTGATGGACGTGGAGGAGGCAGCTGTGGGCCGTCGTGCGCCGGTGAACAACACGGTGGAACGGTTCGCGCGACGGGTGACGTCATTCCGCGAGTGGGCGCGGGCGCACAAGGACGACTTCGCGCCGGAGCGATAAGAAGTCCACTGTGGACAGAAGCTACGCGCGCTTCCAGGAAACGCAGGCAGGTCGTGTCTGGGATTCGCACAGTTCCCGCACGGCGCGCAGCACTTCCTCGGCGGAAACCTCGCTCCCGGACGGCTGCGGGAAGTGCGCTCCCTGCAGGCTGTAGTAGTCGACCGGCTCCTCGCCAGTACCGTCCGCGGGCAGGAAAGTCTCGCCGTTTTCGTGCCACGCCAGGCTTCCTCGCGCACCGCGCACACCGGCGACCAGGTACGGCGTCCGCGGCTTCCGGCCCGCGTACAGCCACCAGACGACCCCGGCGTCCGGCACGGGCGGTTCGGCGGAGCGCAGGGCGGACAGCAAGTCGTCGACAGTCGTCTCGGTGACGTCGTACCCGGTCCGGCGACGGGCGTCTTCGATGCTCGCCATGGTGCGCTCCGCTCGTGAAGTGTCCTGATACTACTCGGTGCCGATCGGCGAGCGACTTGTGGAATGGCCGGCGCGCAGACGGGCCGCGCGCAGCGTCAGATAGCGCTGTTCAGCGGTGTTTCCGGTACGGGCGGCGGCCGCGGTGTAGTGCCGGACGGCTTCCTCCCGTTCGCCGGCCAGCTCCAGCAGGTGGGCGCGGGCGGCGGCGAGGCGGTGGTGGTCAGGGAGCCGGTCGTCGAGTCCGGCGAGCATGGTCAGCCCGGCGTCCGGTCCCTGCACCATCGCAGTCGCGATCGCGCGGTTGAGCGTTACGACCGGATTGCCGGTCAGGGCCTCGAGCCGCGTGTACAGCGTGAGCACGCGCGGCCAATCGGTGTCTTCGGCCCGCAACGCGATGTCGTGCGTCGCGGCGATCGCGGCCTGGAGGCGGTATTCGCCGATGCCGTCGCGGGTCAGCGCGGCGGTGATCAGCGCGACGCCTTCCCGGATCAGCGAACGGTCCCACCGCGACCGGTCCTGGTCGGCGAGCGGGATGAGGTCGCCGTCCGGTCCGGTGCGGGCCGGCCGGCGGGCGTCGGTGAGCAGCATCAGGGCGAGCAAACCGGCCGCTTCGCCGTCGTCCGGCAGCGCGGCGTGCAGCAGCCGCGCCAGCCGGATCGCCTCGGCGGACAGTTCGGTGCGGTGCAGACGGCGGCCGCCGCTGCTCGTGTAGCCCTCGTTGAACACGAGGTACAGCACGTGCAGCACGGACCGCAGCCGCACCTGCCGCTCGTCCGCGGCGGGCATCCGGAACGGCAGCCCGGACTTCTTGATTTTCGCCTTCGCCCGGCTGATCCGTTGCGCCATCGTGGTTTCCGGCACGAGGAACGCGCTGGCGATCTCCGCGGTCGTCAGGCCGCCGACCGCTCGCAACGTCAGCGCGATCGCCGACGCCGACGTCAGTGACGGGTGCGCGCACAGGAACAACAGCGTCAGCGTGTCGTCCCGATCTGGCACTTCGGCGCCTGGCGGCTCAGCGGCGACGGTGTCCTCGCGCCGCCGCCGAGCCTGGTCGCTGCGGAAGATGTCGATGATCCGGCGGCTGGCGGTCTGCAGCAGCCAGCCGCGCGGATTCTCCGGAATCCCCTCGACAGGCCAGTGCTGCACCGCGGCGAGCAGGGCTTCCTGCGTCGCGTCCTCGGCCGCGCCGAAATCGCCGGACCGGCGCGCGAGGACGGCGAGGACCTGGGGCGCGAGCGTGCGCACCAGGTCCTCGACCTCGGCCCGCGGCATCACACCTCCGGTGCGCTCATGACCTGGCGCACCTCGATCGGCACCCGCAGCGGCGCGCCTTCGGGACCGGGCGCGGCCGAGACCCGGGTCGCGATCTCCAGCGCCCGTGCCTCCGACTCGACGTCCACCACCCGGTACCCGGCCAGCAGTTCCTTGCCCTCCGGGAACGGCCCGTCGGTGACGACCGCGCCGCCCTTGCCGTCCGCGACCACGGTCTTCGCCGCTTCCGGCCCGGCCAGACCCTCCGCCTCGACGAGCTCCCCGGCCTCGGTCAGCTCGGCGTTCAGCACGTGCTGGAACTGGATGTGCGCGCGGATGTCCTCCGGTGCCCATTCCGGCAGCGGCGCGTCGCAGTCTTCGCCCTGGGCGTAGGTCTGCAGCAGCATGTACTTCGGCATAACGTTTCCTCCAGGTTCCGGCTCGCCGCTTCCGGGCGGGCTCATCAAGGGAACGGAACCCGCGCGCCGTCCTCGACACGTATCGCGTCATCTTGCCGGGAAATTCGGCGAGCGGGGACAGAACGGGTGGCGTGAGTCTCAGTGTCCGGGACGTCCGAACGGCCTAGCAGGTAGGTTGCGGGAAGCAACTCACCTGGAGGGACCCGTGAGCACGACGACCTTCGCCGCGGTGTCGGCGGTCAAGCAGCGTTCGGACACCGAGTTCAGCGTCGACCTCAGCCCGGCGTGGACCATCGGCGGCCGCCCGAACGGCGGATACCTGCTGGCGACCATCGCGCGCGCGGCGACCGTCGTTTCCGGGCATCCGGACGTGCTCGCCGCCAGCGCGCACTACCTGCGCTCGCCCGAACCGGGGCCGGCGGAGATCGAGGTCGAGGTGCTGCGCACCGGCCGGTCGGCGACCCAATTGCGCGGACGGCTGCTCAAGGACGGCGTGCCGCAGGTCGAGGCCCTGCTGACGCTGGGCGTCCTCGGCGCGGCCGAACCGTTCTGGCAGGACGGCGTGCCGCAGCCGGAGTTCGGGCCGTTCCCGGAGGAGCCGTGGGGCCCGGACGTGCTGTCGTCCGGCATCCCGATCGCCATCCGCGACGAGATCGACGTGTACTTCGACCGCCCGCTCGCCGACGGGCCTAGCGGCCGCGGCGAACTGCGCGCCCTGCTGGCACTCCCCGGCGACGAGCCGTTCGACCCGGTCAGCCTGCTGTTCGCGGTCGACGCCCTGCCTCCGGCGACCCTCGACGTCGCGCCGTCCGGCTGGGTGCCGACGCTCGAACTGACCGCCTACGTGCGGGCGCATCCGGCGCCCGGCCCGGTGCGCGTGCTGCACCGCGCTCACCTGATCGGCGACGGGCGGGTCGACGAGTCCTGCCACGTCTGGGACAGCGCCGGGACGCTGGTCGCGCAGGGCACGCAACTGGCCGGGATCCGGATCGGCTGAGTTCCTGAGCTACTGCCCCGGGTACGGCGGCTGCTGCTGCGGGTAGCCGGGGTACGGACCGGGGGCGGGCGGCAGCGAGCTGGAGAACGTCGGCGCGGCCGCTGGCGAGTTCATCGACATCAGCAGGTTTTCGACGGTCCTGCGGCGTGCGCCCGCGACGACCGCGACGGCCATGATCTCGAGCGCGAGGCCGAGCACGAACCAGAACAGGTGATAGCTGGTCAGCGCCTCGAGGTCGTTCTCGTAGCACCAGGTGGTCGCCTCCCCGTTGCGAGAAACCTCGCAGTACCAATGGGGTTTGGCGATCAGCACCATGATCAGCCCGACACCGATGCTCGCCAGCCCGGCGACCATGAAGAAGACCTGCAGAATCCGCGCGAAGATCGACATGCGCGGAGCGTAGCGACTCGGTGCCCGCCGGGTCAGCGGGTTCCGGCAAGTGCCCCCGTGGTGACCAACCGGTACCCGGTGCGCCCGGAGAACTCCGCGGTGAGCGCGAACCGGTCGCCGCGCACCAGCGTGTGCCGCCACTCGATCCGTTTGCCCGCGCTGGTGCCGAGGCGTCCGATGGAGAACGCGCCGACGGTTTCGCCGCAGCCGAGCAGGGTGCGTTCGGCCCGGGTCGGCACGACGGCGCGGATCTGCTCCTCGCCGTGGTCGAGCCGGACGCCGGTGCGGCGGTGGAGTTCGCCGTACAGGCTGGTGTGCTGGAAATCCGCTTCCAGCAGCGGCCGAGCGAGGTCGGCGGGCAGCCACACCCGGTCGACGGCCAGCGGGTCGTTTCCGGCCAGCCGCACGCGTTCCAGGTACAGCAGGGGAGTGGAGCCCTCCAGCGACAGCCGTTCGGCGACCACCGCGTCCGCGCGGATGTCGAGCCGGCGCACGACGCTGTGCTGGTCGAGCCCGGCCTCCTCGACCGCGGCGAAGAGGCTGTAGAGCGCGCCGAGCGGCTGCTGGATCTCCGCGGCCGCGGCGACGCGGGGCTGGCGTCCGCGTTCGGCGATGAGCGTGCCGTCCGCGCGCAGTTCCCGCAGCGCCTGCCGGACGGTCTGCCTGCTGACGCTGTATTCGTCGGCGAGCGCGAGCTCCCCGGGGAACGCGCTGTCGAACTCCCCGGCGCGGATGCGCACCAGCAGTCGCTGCTGCAACTGCCGCCACAGCGGCTGTCCGCCGGTGCGGACCAGCTCTGCCTCGCCCATGCCGGGAACACTACCGCTTGCCAAATGTACGGACAGCTCTTAGATTAAATGTACGTACATTACGGAGGAGGCCAGCAGTGCGCACAGGAGTGAACCGGTGACCGGCGCGACGCTCGGAGCGACGCGCGCGACGGTGCAGTGGCGGGCCAAGCTCGCCCGCCCGGTGCCGGGGCTCGCGGTCGCGCTGCTGGTCGCGGCGGTGGCGACGGCGGGCGGCAAGCTCGTTCCGGTGGTCGGCGGGCCGGTGCTCGCGATCCTGCTCGGCGCGGTCGCCGGCGCGGTCGTGCCGGGGCTGCGCGGCTGGCGGTTCAGCCCGGGCTACGCGATCGCGTCGCGGCCGGTGCTTCAGCTGTCGATCGTCGTGCTGGGCACGGGGCTCTCGATCCAGCAGGTCGTGCACGTCGGCGGGCAGTCGCTGCCGGTGATGCTCGGCACCCTGGCGGTCGCGCTCGGCGGTGCGTGGGTGCTCGGCAGGCTGCTCGGCGTCCGCGGGGACACGCAGACGCTGATCGGCGTCGGCACCGGCATCTGCGGTGCGTCGGC
This sequence comes from Amycolatopsis sp. La24, assembly GCF_029087445.1. NCBI lineage: Bacteria > Bacillati > Actinomycetota > Actinomycetes > Pseudonocardiales > Pseudonocardiaceae > Amycolatopsis > Amycolatopsis sp. La24. Next base: position 7,563 of record NZ_JARACH010000105.1, on the reverse strand, counting down.
GATCGCGGCGACCAGCGCGGTGCTGAAGCCGAAGGAAGCCAACATCGCTTACGCGCTCGGCACGATCTTCACCTTCAATGTCGCCGCGGTCCTGCTGTTCCCGCCGCTCGGGCACGCGCTCGGGATGTCGCCGCACGCGTTCGGCCTGTGGGCCGGAACCGCGGTGAACGACACGTCTTCCGTGGTCGCGGCTTCCTACGCGTATGGCGGCGACGCCGGTTCGTACGGTCTCGTCGTGAAGCTCACCCGCACGCTCACGCTGATCCCGATCGTGCTGTTCCTCGCCGTGCTCGCCGCGCGCAAGCAGTCCGGCGGCCGGGTTTCCTTGCGCGCCATGCCCTGGCACCGGCTGGTGCCGCCGTTCCTGATCGGCTTCCTGGCCGCCGCGACGGTGGAAAGCGCGGGCTGGATCCCGGAATCGTGGCACGCGCCGCTGTCGACGCTCGGCACCTTCCTGATCACCATGGCGCTCGCCGGGATCGGCCTCGCGCTCAAGCCGTCTGACCTGCGCAAGGCGGGACACAAGCCGCTGCTGATGGGAGCCATCCTGTGGATCGCGGTCGCCGCGTCGAGCCTCGGGCTGCAGGCGCTGACCGGCGGGATGTGACGCGCTAGCGCACGCGCGGATTCCGCTTCCGCCGCCTGCGCTCGGTCAACGCGTCGAGGAGCCGGGGCAGACCTCGGCTCCGGCGCACGAACACCAAGGATTCGCCGCGCGGGACCGGTTCGGTCCCCGCGGCGTTTTCATCGCGCCGGAACCTGCGGAGCCCCGCGGCGAACTCGTCCGGGTCGCCGCCGACGTCCGGGTGGTGGGTGCGCACGAACTCGCGGTAGGCCGCCTTGTCGGCTTCGGACCACGCCCTCCGCTCGTCCACTGCCGTCCTTCCCCGGTTGAGGGTTCTGCTGGGCATTCCTGCCGGAAGTCGCGTCGAACTGCCAACCGGCGGTTCAACGATACAGTTCAAGCACATGATCGAACTCGACCTCTCCGAGCTTCGCGCCGTGACGGCCTACGCGGTGGCTTGTGCGGAACCCGCGCTGCCGATCTTCGAACAAGCCCGTCCCGACGATCGGCGTCCGCACGAGGCGATCGATGCCGCCCGGGCGTTTGCTCAGGGAGCCAAGCGCAGCAAGGCGATTCGCGACGGTGCGTGGGCGGCGCAACGGGCGTATCAGGAAGCCCGCGACGCCGGTCAGGCCGCGGCGAGCGAGGCTGCTCGGGCGGCGGTCGCCGCTGCCGGTGCGGCGTATCTGCATCCGCTCGCGAAGGCGACCCAGGTGTGGCACATCCTCGGCTCGGCTGGTCATGCGGCGTATGCCTGCGAATTGGCCGGGTTGACCGCGCAGCATCGGGCGGCTGATCCGGTGGTGGTGCGGGTGCTGTCGCGGTATCCGGCGGCTCCGGGCGGCCGGGGCCGGGCGGGGGAGCTGGTGCGCGAGCTGGATGCCTTGCTGCGCAAGGGTTAGCGAACTCGCTCCACCCGCCGCTCGTCCCAGACCGGTTCAGGAGTCTCGCGCACCACGCCGTCCGAGCCGAAGACCAGGTAGCGGTCGAACGAGCGCGCGAACCAGCGGTCGTGGGTGACCGCGAGCACCGTGCCCTCGTACGACTCCAGCCCGTCCTGCAGCGCCTCGGCCGATTCCAGGTCGAGGTTGTCGGTCGGCTCGTCCAGCAGCAGCGCGGTGGTGCCGGCCAGTTCCAGCAACAGGATCTGGAACCGCGCCTGCTGTCCGCCGGACAACCGGTCGAACGCCTGCTCGCCCTGGCGGTGCAGTTCGTACCGGCGCAGCGCCGCCATCGCCGCGCCGCGGTCGGCCGCGTGTTCCGTCCACAGCACGTCGACCAGCGTGCGGCCGGTGAGTTCCGGACGCGCGTGCGTCTGCGCGAAATGGCCGGGCACGACGCGGGCTCCGGTCTTCCATCCGCCGGTGTGCGCGACGTCGCCGCCCGCGAGCAGCCGCAGGAAATGCGACTTCCCGGAGCCGTTCGAACCGAGCACCGCGACGCGTTCGCCGAAGAAGATCTCCAGCGAGAACGGCTTCATCAGCCCCGTGAGTTCGAGGTTCTCGCAGGTCACCGCGCGCACGCCGGTGCGGCCGCCGCGCAGCCGCATCCGGATGTCCTGCGGCCGCGGCGGTTCCGGCGGGGGACCGGCCTCCTCGAACTTCCGCAGCCGGGTCTGCGCCGCCTTGTACCGCGACGCCATTTCGTCGCTGCGCGCGGCGTACTGCTTCATGTCCCGGACCAGCCGTTTGAGCTGGGCGTGCTTCTCGTCCCAGCGGCGGCGCAGTTCGTCGTAGCGGGCGAACCGTTCCTGCCGCGCCTCGTGATACGTCGCGAAACCGCCGCCGTGCACCCAGGCGTCCGCGCCGTCGCCGCCCGGCTCGACGCTCACGATCTTGTCCGCCGCTCGCGCGAGCAGTTCGCGGTCGTGCGACACGAACAGGACAGTCTTGCGGGTTTCCTTCAGCCGGGCTTCGAGCCAGCGTTTGCCGGGGACGTCGAGATAGTTGTCCGGCTCGTCCAGCAGCAGCACCTCGTCCGGCCCGCGCAGCAGTGCCTCCAGCACGAGGCGTTTCTGCTCGCCGCCGCTGAGCGTGCGCACGAGCCGCCAGCGCGCGCGGTCGAACGGCACGCCGAGCGCCTCGGTCGTGCACATGTCCCACATGGTCTCGAACTCGTATCCGCGGGCTTCTGCCCAGTCGCTGAGCGCCTGCGCGTACCGCATTTGCGCGGCCTCGTCGTCGACCTCCAGCAGCCGCTCCTCAGCCGCGTCGACCGCGAGCGCGGCGTCGCGAACCCGTTGCGGGGCAACCGAAACCAGCAGATCGCGCACCGTGCGTTCGTCGCGCACCGATCCGACGAACTGCGCCATCACGCCCAGCCCGCCGGACACCGTGACCGAGCCCTCGTCCGGCTTCAGCTCTCCCGACAGCATGCGCAGCAGCGTGGTCTTGCCCGCGCCGTTGGGGCCGACCAGCGCGACGACCGCGCCCTCGCCGACCCGGAACGAGACGTCGCCGAGCAGCGGACGCCCGTCGGGCAGCACGTAGCGCAGATGCGCGGCCTCCAAATGCCCCATGTCCGCGCACTCTACCCAGGCGGCCGCGAATCGCCGCACGGTTTTTCGGCTGTCCACAGAGGACACAAAAGCGGCGGCGCCGGCCGGAATCGGCACCGCCGCTTTCGGGATCGCCTTATGCCTTGCGCTGCATGCTCTCCCGGGCCGGGTTCGCCTGCTCGGCCGCCTTCGGGTCCTTCTCGTCCTGCTTCGCGCGCACGCCGGACTCGACGCGGTCGCCGAGGTCCTTGTCCACGTTGTGCCAGTACTCGAAGGCCCGCTTCAGCACCGGTTCGGTCACCCCGTTGAGCAGGTGCCCGACGATGTTGTCGACCAGCCGCTCGCGCTCGGCGTCGTTCAGCACCTCGCGCACGAGCGTGCCCGGCTGGGTCCAGTCGTCGTCCTCGGCGTGGTCGACGTAGGCCGAGCGGACCATCTCGCCGTCGGCGTGCCAGCCGGCGGGCGTGCCGTAGCGTTCGGTGTCCGCGCGCGGGCCGCCCTTGGAGTTCGGCGCGTACACCGGGTCGGAGACCTTCGTGTAGCGCATCGCGCCGTCCTTGCTGTAGCTGTGCACCGGCGCGTGCGGGGCGTTCACCGGAAGCTGCTTGTAGTTCGCGCCGATCCGGTACCGGTGTGCGTCGGCGTAGGCGAACAGCCTGCCCAGCAGCATCCGGTCCGGGCTCGGGCCGATGCCGGGCACCATGTTGTTCGGCTCGAACGCGGCCTGCTCGATCTCGGCGTGGTGGTCGGTCGGGTTGCGGTTCAGAGTCATCCGCCCGACCTCGATCAGCGGGTAGTCGCCATGCGGCCACACCTTCGTCAGGTCGAACGGGTTGAACCGGTAGGTCTTCGCGTCCTCGAACGGCATGACCTGCACGTGCAGGGTCCAGCTCGGGTAGTCGCCGCGCGCGATGGCCTCGAACAGGTCGCGGGTGTGGTAGTCGGTGTCCGCCGCCGCCATCTGGTCGGCCTCGTGCTGGGTGAAGTGCTCGACGCCCTGGTCGGTCTTGAAGTGGTACTTGACCCAGAACTTCTCGCCCGCGGCGTTGACCCACATGTAGGTGTGCGAGCTGTAGCCGTTCATGTGCCGCCACGTGCGCGGGATCCCCCGGTCGCCCATCAGCCAGGTGACCTGGTGCGCCGATTCGGGGGACAGCGTCCAGAAGTCCCACTGCATGTCGTGGTCGCGCAGGTTGCTGTCCGCACGGCGTTTCTGCGACCGGATGAAGTGCTGGAACTTCAGCGGGTCCTTGATGAAGAACACCGGGGTGTTGTTGCCGACGAGGTCGTAGTTGCCCTCGGAGGTGTAGAACTTCAGCGCGAACCCGCGCGGGTCGCGCCAGGTGTCCGGGCTGCCGCGTTCGCCGGCCACCGTGGAGAACCGGGCGGCCATCTCGGTTTTCGTGCCCGGCTGGAACACCGCCGCCTTGGTGAAGCGGCTGACGTCGTTCGTCACCTCGAAGTGCCCGAACGCGCCGCTGCCCTTCGCGTGCGGCTGCCGCTCCGGCACCCGTTCCCGGTTGAACTGCGCCATCTGCTCGATCAGGTAATGGTCCTGCAGCAGGATCGGGCCGCCCGGGCCGACGGTGAGCGAATGCTCGTCGCTCTCGGCCGGGATCCCGGAGTCCGTGGTGGTCGCCGGGGGTTTCGGTTCTTCGGTCATCTCGCGAGCTCCTCGTGGTGGTCGGAAACGCCGGAGCAGTCCGGGCACAGACCCCAGAAGACGATCTCGGCCTCGTCGACGGCGAACCCGCGCCGGTCGTGCGGCGTGAGGCAGGGGGCCTCGCCGCGGACGCAGTCGACGTCCTCGGCCCGGCCGCAGCGGCGGCACACCACGTGGTGGTGGTTGTCGCCGGTCCGCCGTTCGAACCGCGCCGGATGCCCGGACAGCTCGATCCGGCGGACGAGACCCGCGTCGCCGCACGCGGCGAGCACGTCGTAGACCGCCTGGATCGACACGCTGCCCAGGCTTTCGCGCACGCCCGCGGCGATCGCCTCGACCGTCGCGTGCGGATGCTCGCCGAGCCAGCCGAGCACGGCTTGCCGCGGTTTGGTGACGCGCAGGCCCGCCGCTCGCAGCGTCGCCGCCGAGTCCGGCATCGGAGTCCTCCCCGGGATCTGGAACCGCTCCAGTTCGGCCGGTTACCCGGTCTCCGTGCCGCTCACACCTGGGTGTCACCCACCGGTCGGACGAGTTCGGCGAGATGCGCGCGAAGGACGGCGACGCACTCCTCCGGCGAGGTGAGTCCCGGCTGCAGCACGGCCCGGAACGCGAGCCCGTCCAGCAGTGCGGCCAGCCGGGGCGCCTCGACTTCCGGGTCCTTCGGCTCGAAGCGGCCGCTCCGGACCTGGGCGTCGAGGATGCGGCGGGCCAGCGTCACGGTGCCCTGGACCGCTTCCCGGGCCAGGTCGTCCAGCCCCGGGTCGGCGCGCGCGGCCATCAGGAATTCGACCAGCACGGTCACCTCGGTGCGCCGTCGTTCGTCCAGCGGCAGCAGTTCGGACAGGAACTCGGCGAGTTGGTCGACGGCCTCGTCCGGCGGCAGCTCCGACAGCGAACCGATCTTCTCGCGGCGTTCGACGAGCCGCGCGGTCGTCCGGTCGATGGTGGTGCGCATCGCGAACCGCATCAGCGCGTGCTGGCTGTCGAAGTAATGCCGCACCGAACCGATGTTCAGGCCCGATTCCGCCGCCACCGCGCGCAGCGAGACCGCGTGCAGCCCGTCCTTCGCGGCCAGCCGCAGCACCGCGTCGGCGATGTGCGCGCGCCGCTCTTCCCCGTCCACCACTCTAGGCACTGGACTTTTATATCACAGCCGTGATAGAAACGGTTTGTATCACAGGTGTGACAGAAAGGGGTGCGCTGTGGAGACGGTGCTGAACATCCTGCTGATCCGGTTCGGCATCATCGCCGGGATCGTCGTGGTCGTCGGGCTGGGCGCGTTCGCGCTGATCGTTTCGCTGCGGCGGCGCGGCAAGGGGGAGCGCGTGCGCGAAGGCGCGGCGGTGCTGGCGAAATCCGCGGCCAGGGCGATGGACCGGCGCGGGGCGCGGGGAGTGCGCGGGCGGGTCGGCGGCGAGGTCGTGCGCCACGCCGCGCGGTGGCTGGACGAGGACCCGGGCCGGAAGCGGTCCGGCCGGTGAACGCGGTGCTGCTCGCCGACGGGGACGAGATGCTGCAGCACCTCGTGCACGATCTGTTCGTGAAGGGGCTGATCGTGCTGGGGGCGGTGCTGGTGGCGGTCGTCGGGATCGTGGTGATCTGGAAGAAAGCGGGGCGCTGAGGCGGGGCTACGCGCCAGTCGGCGGGAGGAACGCGCTCGGTACGCGACGCGTGGCGGTGCCCGCCGGGTCCGGGATTTCGGCACGATGGAGTCTTCCCCTGGAAGACGGAGGCCGTCGATGAGTTATCCGTTCGATCCCGAAATCGCCGCCGCGGTCCCGATGCTGCCCGAGGTCGACCTTCACGACATCGCTGCCGCGCGGGCGGGCATGGCCGAGCTGATCGCCACGATGCAGGGCGACTTCGACGAAACCGGAGTAAGCACGCGCGACGAGTCCGTGCCCGGTCCCGAAGGCGACATCCCGATCCGCGTGTACACGCCCGATCGCGTCGCGACGAAGGCGCTGGTGTTCGACATCCACGGCGGCGGTTTCGCGCTGGGCGACCTGGAAGTCGACCACGCGGCCAACCTCGAACTGGCCAGGGACCTCGGCGTCGTGATCGTGTCGGTCGAGTACCGGCTCGCGCCGGAGAATCCGTACCCGGCCGGGCTGGAGGACTGCTACGCGGCGCTCGAATGGTCGGTCAAGCACGCGGACGAACTGGGCATCGACCCGGAAAAGGTGGTGCTGTACGGCGTGAGCGCGGGCGGCGGACTGGCCGCGGCGCTCGCCCTGCTGGCCCGCGACCGCGGCGGCCCGGCGATCGCGTTCCAGTTCCTCGCCGTGCCCGAACTGGACGACCGCCTCGAGACCGGCAGCATGCGCCGGTTCGCGGACACGCCGATCTGGCACCGCGGAGCCGCCGAGACGAGCTGGGACTACTACCTCGGCGAAGCGGTCAAGCGCGGCGGTTCGGACGTCCCGATTTATGCGGCGCCTGCCCGGGCGACGGATCTTTCGGGGTTGCCGCCCGCGTACGTGTCGGTGATGGAGTTCGACCCGCTGCGCGACGAGGGAATCGCTTACGCGCAAAGCCTTTTGGCGGCTGGGGTGCCTACGGAACTGCACTTGTTCCCGGGGACATTCCACGGTTCCGGGGTGATCCAGCACGCGACGGTGAGCCGCCGGGAGACTGCGGAGCGACGGGCGGTGCTGGCCCGGGTGCTGGGGGTCGAGGAGGGTTGAGGCCGGGGTTCTCGTGAGTGTCGATGCCGGTTCTAACCCAATGCCACGTAGCTTAAGTTGATCTTGTTTGTGGTGTTGGGTGTCCGGCGTGGCGGTGTGGCTTGTGCTGGCCGGGGCTGGTGTGATCGCTGGTTATGAGTTCTGGTGCGAC
>NZ_JARACH010000104.1:0-18583 GCF_029087445.1 Amycolatopsis sp. La24 | reverse complement strand
CGGTTCGGGGGTGCTTGTCAAGGCGGGAAAGATGCCTTGACAAGCACCCCCGAACCGCAGGGGAGCTTCGTATCGGGGTGCGGGGGAGGGGCTGGGTGCCTCGCTCGTTGGGTGCATCGGCTGCGGTTTAGGGACGTGAGGGGGGCCCTGAGGGAATCAGGGGCTGTGAGGGTGGCCCTCACGGACGGGTCGATGGGGGTGGGTGGGGTGGGCAGTACCGTCAAGCTTTGTGGACATCGCTGAAACGCCTGGTCGGGCTTTCCTCGCCGACTTCACCACCCTCCGTCTCGGTGGGCCGGTGCGTCGGTTCGTCACTGCGGCCACCGCTGCCGAGCTTGTTGCTGCTGTGCGTGATGCCGACGACGCGGGCGAGCCGGTGTTGCTGCTCGGGGGCGGGTCGAACCTCGTGGTCGGTGATGAAGGCTTCGACGGCACCCTCGTGCGGATCGCCAACACCGGGTGGACCCGTGATGGCGACATCGTCGAGGTGGCGGCCGGGCAGGAGTGGGACGCGTTCGTCGCTGCGCTCGTCGACAACGGTCTAGGTGGGCTCGAGTGTCTCTCCGGCATTCCGGGGTCGGTGGGGGCGACGCCGATCCAGAACGTCGGTGCGTATGGCGGCGAGGTGGCTGAGTCGATCGTCTCCGTCGAGTTGTACGACCGGGGCGCGAAGGAGGTGCGGACGGTCAAGGCTGACGAGCTCGGCTTCGCTTATCGCACCAGTGTGCTCAAGGGCACCGACCGGGGCGTGGTGCTGAGTGTGCGGTTCCGGGTCGATCCGAGTGGGCAGTCCGCGCCGATTCGGTACGCCGAGTTGGCGCGCACGCTGGGTGTCGAGATCGATGCGAAGGTCCCCGCCGCGCGGGCTCGGGAAGCGGTGCTTGGGCTGCGGCGTGGCAAGGGGATGGTGCTCGATCCGGTCGATCACGACACCTGGAGTGCGGGGTCGTTCTTCACCAATCCGATCGTTCCCGAGGAAGACGCCGCGGCGGTGCTGAGCCGGATCGCGGAGTCGACCGAGGGGAAGATCCCGCAGTATCCGGCGAGCGGCGGGGTGAAGTTGTCCGCTGCGTGGCTGATCGAGCGGGCCGGGTTCGGCAAGGGGTACCCGGGGCCGGGGGGTCGGGTTTCGCTGTCTACCAAGCACACTCTCGCGCTTACCAACCGTGGCGGGGCCAGCACCGACGATCTGCTCGCGCTGGCCCGCGAGGTCCGCGACGGGGTCGAGGCTCGGTTCGGGGTGCGGCTGTATCCGGAACCACTGCTGATCAACTGTTCGCTCTGAAGCATCCGGGGTAACCCGGGTGAGCAATCGACAGTAAACCGGCAGCAACCGGACACCGGGTGAAACGTCTTGCGGGGTGAAGAGGAATTTCCGGTTCGCAGGTAACGTCGAATCGCTCACCGGCGCTGTTCTGCGTGGGAGAAGCCGGTGCGGGGGACAAGTGGAGGTAGGACCGTGATCGAGCGCCGTACGGTGTTCAAGGCCGTTCTCGCGACCGGCGCGGCGGCGCTGGCCGCCGCGTGCTCGGGCGGCAGCAACGACGGCACGGCGGTGCCGCAGGGCGGGAGCGGCGACAACGGCGGCAAGCCGGTCGCCCCGGTGGCGAAGCTCACCGCGACCCCCGCCGTCGGGGCCAAGGACGCGAGCGTGCGCGAGCCGGTGGTGGTGAAGGTCACCGAAGGCAAGCTGACCGAGGTCAAGCTCACCAACGAGGGCGGCGACGAGATCAAGGGCGAGATCGCGCCCGACGGCCTGTCCTGGACCAGTTCCGAACCGCTCGGCTACGGCAAGACCTACAACTACGCGGCCAAGGCGACCGGCAGCGACCAGCGGCCCGCCGAGCTCAAGGGGTCCTTCGCCACGGTCAGCCCGGCCAAGACGGTGCGCGCCACGCTGAACCCTGGCGACGACGCCGAGGTCGGCGTCGCGATGCCGATCAGCGTGAAGTTCAACGGGGCCGCCCCGAAGGACCGCGCCGCCGTCGAGAAGGCGCTCAAGGTCAAGACCAGCAAGGACGTCGAGGGCTCGTGGGCCTGGCTGTCGGCGAACCAGGTGGACTGGCGGCCCAAGGAGTACTGGCCCGCCAACACGACCGTCGAGGTCGAGGCGAACCTGTACGGCGTCGACCTCGGCGGAGGCGTCTACGTGAAATCGGACGTCAGCACCAAGTTCAAGATCGGCCGCAACCAGGTGGTCAAGATCAACACCCCGGACCACGTGATGAAGGTCTACCGCGGCGGCGCGGAGAGCGCGAGCTACCCGTGCTCCAACGGGCTGGACTCGGTCGTCGACCGCAACACCCCGAACGGCACCTTCATCATCATGTCGAAGGAGCCGCACGCGGTCTTCGACAACGCCCGCTACGGCTACACCAACGTCAACAAGAAGTGGGCCTGCCGGTTCTCCAACCACGGCGAGTTCATCCACGAGAACCAGGACAACGCGGCCGCGATCGGCAAGACGAACAACTCGCACGGCTGCGTCAACCTGCTCGAGGCGGACGCCAAGGCCTACTTCGACTCGGCGATGATCGGCGACCCGGTCGAGGTCACCGGTTCGCGGCTGGGCAGCCCGACCAACTCCGACGTCAAGGACTGGTTCTACGACTGGTCGACGTGGAAGTCGATGTCGGCCGCGAAGTGATCCACTAGCCGTCTGCTAACAAGTAGAAGTGAACACTGAGGTAACCGGGGCAGGCGGCGTGCGGATCGCACTGCGCGTCGAGGGCCCGGACAACGCGCGACCGATCGTCTTCGTGCACGGCTGGGCCCAGTCCGCCGCGGCCTGGTCCGCTCAGCTGGCCGATCCGGCGCTGAGCGGGCAGTTCCGGCTCGTCGCGATGGACCTGCGCGGGCACGGCGGCTCCGACGTGCCCGACAGCGGTTACGACGATCCCGCGCAGTGGGCGGGCGACCTCGCCGCGGTGCTCGACTTCGCCGGTCCGGACGCGATCGTCGTCGGCTGGTCCTACGGCGGGCTGGTGATCGCCGACTACCTGCGCGAGCACGGCACCGCACGGCTCGGCGGCATCGTGCTGGTGGGCGCGATCACCGAGATCGGCCGCAAGCGCGAAGGCGGCGCGACCGGGCCGATCATGCGGGCCGCGCTGCCCGCCGCGCTCTCGGACGACGCCGAGGTGGCGATCCCCGCGCTGGTCGAGTTCACTCGGGCCCAGGCCACTCCGAAGGTGCCTGGCGCGTACGCGCAGGCGATGCTCGGCAGTTCGCTTTCGGTGCCGCCCGCGGTGCGTGGCGCGCTGTTCCGGCGGGACATCGGCAGTGGTGACGTGCTTGCCGCGGTCGACAAGCCGGCGCTCGTCGTGCACGGTTCGGCCGACGGTGTGGTGGATCCTTCGGCGGCAGAGTATTCGGCCGGGAAGATTCCGGGGGCGGTCCTGCGTTGGTTCGTTGAGGCCGGGCATCTGCCGTTCGTCGAGGAGCCGGAGGACTTCAACTCCGTGCTGCGGCGGTTCGCCGGGGACGCAGCCGAGTAGCAGGAGTGACCAGGTGACCCTCAAGGGATTCATCGCTGAGCCGCGCCGGATCGCGGTCTTGTCCGTGCACACCTCTCCGCTCGAGCAGCCGGGCACCGGCGACGCCGGGGGGATGAACGTGTACGTCAGCCAGACCGCGCAGGAGATGGCGCGGCGCGGCATCGAGGTCGAGGTCTTCACGCGGGCGACCTCGTCGGAGCAGCCGCCGCTGGCCGAGCTGGCTCCCGGCGTCACGGTGCGGCACGTGCCGGCCGGGCCGTTCGAGCCGCTGGCGCGCGACGAGCTGCCCGCGCAGCTGTGCGCGTTCACCTCGGGCGTGCTGCGCGCGGAGGCGTTTCACGAGCCGGGCTACTACGACCTGATCCACTCGCACTACTGGCTGTCCGGACAGGTCGGCTGGCTCGCCCGCGACCGGTGGGGCGTGCCGCTCGTGCACACCGCGCACACGCTGGCGAAGGTCAAGAACGCGTTGCTCGCCGAGGGGGACAAGCCCGAGCCGCGGACGCGCGTGATGGGCGAGGAGCAGGTCGTCGCGGAGGCGGACTGCCTTGTCGCGAACACGCAGGTCGAGGCTCGGCAGCTGGTCGATCTCTACGGTGCCGCGACGCACGCGGTGCACGCCGTGCCGCCGGGCGTCGACCTCGAGCGGTTCACGCCCGGCTCGCAGCTGGACGCGCGTCGCGAGCTGAACCTGTCGCCAGATGCTGTGGTGCTCGCCTTCGCCGGACGGATCCAGCCGCTCAAGGCTCCGGACGTCCTGTTGCACGCGGCGGCGGAAATGCTGCGGCAGCGGCCGGAATTGGCGTCGCGGCTCGTAGTTTTGGTCGTCGGCGGGCCGTCCGGGACCGGGTTGGAGCAGCCGCAGGCGTTGCGGGAACTGGCGGTGTCACTGGGCATTGCCGAGCAGGTGCGGTTCCTGCCGCCGCAGACCGGGCTGAAGCTGCGCACGGTGTTCCGCGCGGCCGATGTCGTCGCGGTGCCGAGCTACAACGAATCCTTCGGTCTGGTCGCGCTCGAAGCACAGGCGTGCGGCACGCCGGTGGTGGCGGCGGAGGTCGGCGGGCTGCCGGTCGCGGTGCCGCACGGGGTTTCCGGGCTGCTGGTCCCGTCGCACGGCGCGGCGGAATGGGCCGACGCGCTCGCCGCGGTCGCGCTGCGGCCGGACCGGCGGGCCGAACTGGCGGCCAACGCGGTACGGCACGCGCAGCGGTTTTCCTGGCGGCGCACCACGGATTCGCTGCTGGACATCTATGCTCAAGCGACCAGAGCGTTCCGGCAGGCGCTGGAACTGCGGGCGGAGGTGGCAGTGTGAGCCTTGACGCGACTATCAAGTCCACTTTGGACTCAAGTGGGCTCAACTACGACCGTCGCGGCGAAGGCCGTTATTTCGTGACGTTGCCGGGAACCAAGAAGCTGCAGACCAACTGCTGGCTCGTGGACGGCGACCACGCGTTCTCGGTGGAGGCGTTCGTCTGCCGCCGTCCGGACGAGCGGCACGAGGACGTGTACCGGTTCCTGTTGCAGCGCAACGCCCGGCTCTACGGCGTGCACTACACAGTGGACAGTCTCGGCGACATCTACCTGGTCGGCCGCTTCGGCAAGGAGACGGTGACCGAGTCCGAACTGGACAAGATCCTCGGCCAGGTGCTCGAGGCCGCCGACGGCGATTTCAACATCCTGCTGGAAATCGGGTTCGCCACCTCCATCAAGCGCGAATGGGACTGGCGGGTTTCGCGCGGCGAATCGCTGGCGAACCTCCAGGCGTTCAAACACCTCGCCGAACCCGCCGGAGGGCACGAACCGGGGTTGACCGAGTCGTAACCGATTCCGTGCAACGGGTCCGCCCGGTCGCTTCGTCTCACCGCCAACGACTGGAGGGAGACGGGAATGCGGACTCGATGGAGATACGTGCTCGCGGGAGCCGCGGTGCTGCTGCTGGCCGGATGCAGCGGCGGCACCAGCGCGGATTCGGCGAGGTCGGCTGTCGCGCCCGCGCAGCGGCAGGAGCAGGGGGCGGCGCCGAAGCAGGGCAACGCGCAGGCGTCGGTGCCCGAGCCGGGCGCGACTGATCGCAAGCTGGCGCGCAGCGCACGGCTGGAACTGACCACCCCGAAGACCGACGACGTCGTGTCCCGCGCCAAGGCGATCGCGACCGGCGCGGGCGGCTACGCCGGGCAGGAGAGCGCGACGGACGATTCCGCGTCGCTGACCTTGGCCGTGCCCGCGGAGAAACTCGACGGCGTGCTGGAGCAACTGGGCGGGCTCGGCCAGGTGAAACGGCGGGAAATCAGCGCACAGGACGTGACCTCGCAGGTGGTCGACGTGGACGCGCGGCTGGCGACCCAGCGGGCGAGCGTCGAGCGGATCCGCGCGCTGCTGGCGAAGGCGCAGTCGGTGTCCGAGATCGCGTCCGTCGAGAGCGAGCTGACCAGCAGGCAGGCCACGCTGGAGTCGCTGGAGCGGCAGCAGGCGTCGCTGGCCGGGAAGGTCGCGATGGCGACCGTGTCGCTGTCGGTGAGGAAGCAGGCGGCCGCGGCGGCGGAGGAGACGGGCGGCTTCCTCGCCGGGCTGTCCGGGGGATGGGACGCGTTCGTCGTCTTCTGCAGCGGGCTCGTGCGCGTGCTCGGAGTTTTGCTGCCGTTCTTGATCGCGTTCGGGATCCCGGCGGGCGCGGTGTTCTGGTGGCTGCGGCGGCGGAAGGCCAGGCCCGCGGAGTGAGGGGCTGGCGGAACGGCTCGAGGGAGGGGGGAGTCGCGATCTCGAGCCGTCCCGCTGCAGGTCCCGCCTTGCTGGACCCGGTGACGAGGGGGATGCCAACGGGGCCGGCGGGCCGCGGCTCGGCAGGGGGGAGACGAGCCGCGGTCACTGCCCGTGATCAGCCGGGAGTGCGTGGAATCCGGCTGAGCGGGACATGCCCAACCTGTCAGATGTCGACCAGTAATCACAAGACTACTGGTTACTCCGTTCGAGTGAACTTTGCTGACGGGGATAACAGTGTGCAGCGCCTTGCACTCTTTTGCCTGCTTGTCGGCAACCCGGCTGCGCGTCGGGTGAAGGTGTTACTCCCGGGTAACGCACTCTGGGTAGAGGGGTGGACGCACTACTGGCGGCGCGGACCCGTTCTGGCAGGCTGATGGCCATGGCCGAACTTGGGACCCTGGTGCTGCTGCGGCACGGGCAGAGCACGTGGAACGCGGAAAACCTGTTCACCGGCTGGGTGGACGTGCCCCTTTCGGAGACCGGCGAGCGCGAAGCGCGCCAGGGCGGGCAGCTGCTCGCCGAGGCGGGGCTGCTGCCGGACGTGGTGCACACGTCGCTGCTGCGCCGGGCGATCAGCACGGCGAACATCGCCCTCGACGCCGCCGACCGGCACTGGATCCCGGTCAAGCGCGACTGGCGGCTCAACGAGCGGCACTACGGCGCGCTGCAGGGCAAGAACAAGAAGCAGACGCTGGACGAGTTCGGCGAGGAGCAGTTCATGCTCTGGCGCCGCTCGTACGACACGCCGCCACCCGCCATCGACCCGAAGGACGAGTTCAGCCAGTCCGGCGACGCGCGGTACGCCGACCTCGGCGACCAGGCCCCGCTGACGGAATGCCTGAAGGACGTCGTTGCCCGGCTGCTGCCGTACTGGGAGTCGGCGATCGTCCCCGACCTCAAGGCAGGCCGCACCGTGCTGGTGGCCGCGCACGGCAACTCGCTGCGCGCGCTGGTCAAGCACCTCGACGGGATCTCCGACGACGCCATCGCCGCGCTGAACATCCCGACCGGCATCCCGCTGCGCTACGACCTGACCGCGGACCTCAAGCCGGTCAAGGCGGGCGGCGAGTACCTGGACCCGGAGGCGGCGAAGGAAGCCGCCGCCGCGGTCGCGAACCAGGGGCGCTGAGCCCTTCCGCTGCTGGCCTGCTCGTGAGCGGCGTTGCCGGTGAGAACCGGAATTGCCGTTCACGAGCACGGCGCGGCGGGGGCCGCTTCTAGCCGCCGCTCACGAGCCCTCGCCGGACAGCGCCCGGATCCCGGACACCTTCCACTCAGTGCCCTGCCGGACGAGGTCGAGGTGGACCGGCAGCCGGTTCTCTCCGGGGTTCTGACCGCCGCTCGTCGTCACCGGCGGGCGGCGAGTACCTGGACCCGGAGGCGGCGAAGGAAGCCGCCGCCGCGGTCGCGAACCAGGGGCGCTGAGCCCTTCCGCTGCTGGCCTGCTCGTGAGCGGCGTTGCCGGTGAGAACCGGATGCCGCTCACGAGCACGGCGCGGCGGGGGCCGCTTCTAGCTGCCGCTCACGAGCCCTCGCCGTATAACGCCCGGATCCCGGACACCTTCCACTCGGTGCCCTGCCGGACGAGGTCGAGGTGGACCGGCAGCCGGTTTTCTCCGGGGTTCTGGCCGCCGCTCGTCGTCACCAACGCCGACAGCACCGCCGACGCCTTGGTGCCGTCCTGGCTGAGTTCGGTCAGCGCGGCGGTCGAATCCGCGCCGAAGGCCGCCTTCTTCCCGGTCTTGCGGATGCTGTCCACGGTTTCCTGACGGCTCTGCCGGAACTGCGACAGCAGCGGGTCAGCGGCCACCTTTTCCCACTTCGCGTAGCTGCCGTCGATGTCCTTCGGGTCGATGGTCATCAGGATCCCGCCCTCCCGGACGGCCGCGTCGACCGCGGCGTCCCGGGTCGTGGCGAGGCTGTCCGCGGGGCTGGGCGCGGCGGTGAGCTTTCCGCGCGGGTCGAAGTTCAGATCCTGCAGCTGCCAGTGCCCGTTCGCCTTGCCCGCGGTGACCAGGATGAGCGCGACGCCCTGATTTTTGGCTCCGTCGGGGCGTTTGCTGTGCTGCGCGGCCACCACCAGCATCCGCGCGTGGTCCGGGGTCAGCTCGGCCAGACCGGTTTCGAGCACCTGCGTCTGCGTGGTGACCGGCTCGGTGCGGACCTCGGCGAAGGTCTTGTCGAACTGCGCGCGGGCCCCGCCGGTCAGGTACTCCTGCTCGGTTTTCGCGACCTCGTCCGGCTTCGTGGAGTCGTAGCTGAACGCCGTCTCCATGGCCTTTTTGACGCCGGACACCGCGTCGCTGGTCGCCTTGGCGTCCACATAGGCCACATTCGCCGGCTCGGGAGCAGGCGCGGGCGACGCGGGTTGCTGGGACGCGGAGCATCCCGCGGTGAGCAAGGCCGCGGCGAGAACAGCGCGCCTCACAGCAGGCCCGCCTCCCTCGCGAGAGCGCCTGCTTGGAACCGCGACGTCGCACCCAGGACATCCATCAATTCGGCCACCCGCCGACGGTACGTCCGCAGCCCGACGCCCATCGCCCGGGCCGCCTTCTCGTCGGTGGAACCGGAAGACAGCAGGTCCAGCAGCTGCGGCGTGTACTGCCGCAGCTCGGCGAACCGCGTTTCGTACGCCTCCATCGCGGTCGACGAGCGCCAGGCGGCCTCGAACAGCGACGAGATGCCCCGGACCAGATCCGGGGCGGTCACGACGTTGTAGCCGGGGCCGGCGGCGAGGATCGCGACGCGGCCGTCGAGCAGGATCGTCTCGTTGATCTCGTGGTCGCTGATCCGGACTTCCGCGCCGAGCCGCTGCAGCATCCGCAGGTGCTCGGCTCCCGCCGGGTCGAGCATGACTCGCGACAGGTAGACCTTGCGAACCCGCAGCTTCCGCTCTTTCGGCAGCTCCTGGGCGAATTTCTGCATCGCGGACCAGGTGTGCAGGTCGTTCGCGGCGCAGGCGAACTCGTCGGCTCCGGCGAGCAGGTGTCCGGCGCGCTCGACCAGTTCTCGCTCGTCGCGGATGCTCGCGACTTCCTCGGCTCGGGGCACGTCGTCCAGTGTTCCCGCGTTGGCAGCTTGCTGCCAAACCCGCCGCGGCGGCCGGCCGCGAAGCACGCTGGAGACATGACCGAAACGACTCTTCCCGCCGCCGCCGCGGGCACCTGGCAGCTCGGCTCCCGCACCGTCAACCGGCTCGGCTTCGGTTCGATGCGGCTCGGCGGTTCGCTCGATCCGAACGCACCGGTCGACGCCGACCGCGCGATTTCGGTGCTGCGCCGGGCCGTGGAACTGGGCGTGAACCACATCGACACCGCGGCGTTCTACTTCGGAGCCACCTGGTCGGCCAACGCGTTGATCAAGGCCGCGCTCGCCCCGTACGGCGACGACCTCGTGCTGACCACCAAGGTCGGCCCGTCGCGCGACGAATCCGGCCAGTTCCGGCCGTTCGCCCGCCCCGACGAACTGCGCGGCCAGGTCGAGCAGAACCTGCGCGAACTCGGCCGCGAGCGCATCGACGTCGTCAACCTGCGCATCGGCACCGGCCTCGACCGCGGCACCGGTTCCCTCGCCGAGCACTTCGGCGCGCTGGCCGAACTGCGCGCCGAGGGGCTGATCGGCGAGCTGGGGATTTCCAACGTCAGCGCCGAACACCTCGCCGAGGCCCAGGCGATCGCGCCGGTGGTGTGCGTGCAGAACCAGTACGGCCTGTCCGCCCGCCGCGAGGACGACGAACTGCTGCGGCTGTGCGGCGAACAGGGCGTGGCGTTCGTGCCGTTCTTCGCGGTCGCGAGCGGACAGTCCGACGCGGGCGAGCGGGTCGCTGAGGTCGCGCGGCGGCACGACGCGACGGACGCTCAGGTGCGGCTGGCGTGGACGCTCGCGCAGGGCCCGCACGTGCTGGCGATCCCCGGCACGGGTGACCCGGCACACCTGGAGCAGAACGTCGCCGCGGCGGCGCTCGAACTGACCGACGAGGACCTCAAAACCCTCGAGGACTATTCAGCACGCTGAACACCGAGCGCGTCGATTTGGCCGGAAGATCTCGATCGGGTGAACGGGGCCTGACCCCGAGGCGAATATGTACCCCTCAGGTGTCACTCGCCTCACGACAGGGCTTCCAGGACTAGGCCGGAAGGCTACCGGGATGCTTACGATTCCCCCGTGACCACGCCTGTTGTCCTGCTGACGGCCATCGGCGCTCTTGTCGTCGGCGCGGTCGCCGGTTTCCTCGCGGCCAGGGTGCGAGCCCGGCGCGAGGCGGCCCGGCCCCTCGGCCCGACCGTCGCCGAACTCCTCGAACGGCTGATCCGCTCGTCCAACAACGGCGTCATCGTGCTCAACCGGTTCGGCGACCTCGTGCTGCACAACCCGCGGGCGTACGAACTCGGCCTGGTGCGCGTCAACCAGGCGGATCCGCGGGCGCGCAAGGCCGCCGAGCAGGTGGTCGAGACCGACGAGCCGATGGAGGTCGACCTCTCGCCGCTGGAGAGCCGCGGCCGCCGCCAGCCGGAGGCGGTGCTCGGCGAGGTCCGGCCGCTCGGCGACGGGTTCACCGTCGTCGAGGCCGTCGACCACTCCGAGGCGATCCGGCTGGAGGCGGTCCGCCGCGATTTCGTCGCGAACGTCAGCCACGAGCTCAAGACCCCGGTCGGCGCGATCGCGCTGCTCACCGAGGCCGTGCTGGACGCCGCCGAGGACGTGGAGGAGGTCCGCCGCTTCGGCGGCAAGATCCTGCGCGAGTCCACCCGGCTCGGCCAGCTCGTCACCGAACTCATCGCGCTGTCCCGCCTCCAGGGCGCCGAACGGCTGCCGGACCTCAACGTGGTCGAGGTCGACGCCGTCGTGCGCGAGGCGCTCGGGCGCACCACGCTGTCCGCGGAATCCGCCGACATCACCATCACCACCGACACCCCGAGCGGCCTGCTCATCGAGGGCGACCGGACGCTGCTGGTCACCGCATTGTCGAACCTGCTGGAGAACGCCGTCGCGTACTCGTCGGCGGGCAGCCCGGTGTCGATCTCGCGCCGGCTCGCCGACGGCATGGTCGAGATCGCGGTGACCGACCGCGGCATCGGCATCGCCGAGGACGAGCAGCAGCGCGTGTTCGAACGCTTCTACCGGGCGGACAAAGCCCGTTCGCGCGCCACCGGCGGCACCGGCCTCGGACTGGCGATCGTGAAACACGTCGCGGCCAACCACGGCGGTTCGGTCGGCCTGTGGAGCCGTCCCGGCACCGGGTCGACGTTCACCCTGCGCATCCCGGCGCACGTGCGCACCGAACCCGCCGACACCGCACGCAAGGCCGCGCCCGCGCGGCCGGACAAGACCCCCGAGCGGACACCCCGGCTCGTGGCAACCGGGCAGGAAGTCTCCAGCCCAGACCATGGAGGAAACCTGTGACGAGGGTTCTCATAGTCGAGGACGAAGAGTCCTTCGCCGACCCGCTCGCCTTCCTGCTGCGCAAGGAGGGTTTCACCGCGGCGGTCGCGGTGACCGGCCAGCAGGCGCTGGAAGAGTTCGACCGCAACGGCGCGGACATCGTGCTGCTCGACCTGATGCTGCCCGGGATGAGCGGCACCGACGTGTGCAAGCAGCTGCGGCAGCGCTCCGCGGTGCCGGTGATCATGGTGACCGCGCGCGACAGCGAGATCGACAAGGTCGTCGGGCTGGAACTCGGCGCCGACGACTACGTGACCAAGCCGTACTCCGCGCGCGAGCTGATCGCGCGGGTGCGCGCGGTGCTGCGCCGCGGCGGCGAGCCGGGCAGCGACGGCGAACTCGCGCCGCTGGTGCTCTCGGCCGGACCGGTGCGGATGGACGTCGAACGGCACGTGGTGACCGTGGACGGCGGCGAGGTTTCGTTGCCGCTCAAGGAGTTCGACCTGCTGGAGTACCTGCTGCGCAACGTCGGCCGGGTGCTCACCCGCGGCCAGTTGATCGACCGGGTGTGGGGCGCGGACTACGTCGGCGACACCAAGACGCTCGACGTCCACGTGAAGCGGCTCCGCTCGAAGATCGAGCCGGATCCGGGTTCGCCGCGGCACCTGGTGACCGTGCGCGGGCTCGGCTACAAGTTCGAGACCTGAGCGGTCTCCCGGCGGAACGCGGGGTCCGCCGGGACAACCGGTCCGTGAAGGGCTCCTTGCGCGAATCTGATTCCCGCAAGGAGTCCTTCACGGCTTTTGTCCGGGTTTCTGCGCACACCGTGCCGGATAGCGCACGCTGAGTCGATGTTGATCCGAGTGGAGTTGGTTACAGTTTCGAGACCTGGCGCTGGGACCGGTACGCTGAATCCTCGTGCGCCTAGGGGTACTCGACGTCGGTTCCAATACCGTCCACTTGCTCGTGGTCGACGCCCACCGTGGCGCCCACCCGACCCCGATGCACTCCGAGAAGACGATGCTGCGGCTGGCCGAACAGCTCACCGGCTCCGGCGAATTGAGCCGTCCCGGCGAGGACGGCCTGGTCCGGGCGGTCGAATCGGCCAAGGCCGCGGCCGCGCGGCTCGGCTGCGAGGACGTGCTGGCGTTCGCGACGTCCGCGGTGCGCGAGGCGAAGAACTCGGCGAAGGTGCTGGCCAGGGTAGGCGCCGAGACCGGCGTCAACCTGCGCGTGCTGTCCGGCGAGGACGAGGCGCGGCTCACCTTCCTGGCGGTGCGCCGGTGGTACGGCTGGTCGGCCGGGAAACTGCTGGTGCTGGACATCGGCGGCGGGTCGTTCGAGGTCGCGATGGGCCGCGACGAGGAACCCGAACTCGCCGAGTCGCTTCCGCTGGGAGCCGGGCGCACCACCCGCACCCGCTTCCGCAACGACCCGCCCACCCGGTCCGAGGTCGTCGCGACGTCGGCCTGGCTCGAGGACCAGCTCGCCGGGCTCGCGAAAAAGGTCGCCGGCCAGGGCCTTCCGGACCGGGTCGTGGCGACGTCCAAGACGTTCCGCTCGCTCGCCCGGCTGACCGGGGCGGCCCCCTCGGCGGCGGGCCCCCGCGTGCGCCGTACGCTCACCGACACTGCCCTTCGCCAGCTCATCGCCTTCATTTCGCGGATGACCGCCGCGGATCTGGCCCAGCTGGAAGGCGTCAGCGGGAGCCGGTCGCACCAGCTCGTGGCGGGCGCGCTGGTGGCGCAGGCCGCGATGCGGGCGCTCTCTCTCACGGAGTTGGAGATTTGTCCCTGGGCGCTGCGAGAGGGTGTCATCCTGCGGCGGTTGGACCACGCCAATGGGTCGGACGAAACTGGAACCGCGATCTCCGGCGTTTCGGCGAGCGGGGAGGACCGGTGACAGCAGCGGACTGGACTTGGCCGACGAAGACCAGGCACGGTGAAGAGGTGACGGACATGCACTGCACGGTGTCGATTGCGCGCGGCTCCGGAGGCGGGTGTGCCCGAGTGACCACAACCAACCCCGAGCGCGCTTTGGACAGCACGGTATGACGGACCAGACCGGCGGCGACCAGCCCCAGAAGACCGTGGCCGAACTGCTCGCCCAGCACGGGCAGCAGGTCGACGGCGGACGGCGACGCAGGCGCAGGGCGGCCGATGACGAGGACGAGGCCGCCCCGCGGCGCTCGGGCCTCACCGACACCGGACCGCAGGCGATCATCGACCGGGTGGCGTCCGAGGGCGGCACCCCGCCGCCTCCTTCGCGTCCCCCGGGCGGCCGCCGCCGTCCGGACGCGGCCCCGCGGCCCGGTCCGCAGGAATCGGGCCAGTACCCGCGTCCCGGGCAGCAGCCTTCGGGGCAGTACCCCGCGCCGCAGGACGCCGGGCCGCCGCCGATGAACGGCCAGCCGTCGGGGCAGTACCCGGCTCCGAACGGCCAGCAGGACTCCGCGTACGTGCGTCCGCCTGCTCCGCCGCAGGAGTCCGGGCAGTACCCGCGACCTGCCAACGGCCAGCAGGATTCGGCCTATGTGCGTCCGCCCGCGCCGCCGCAGGAGTCGGGCCAGTTCGCCCGTCCCGCACCGCCCGCGCCAGGTCCGCAGGGGACCGGCTACCTGCGCCCCGCCGCGCCGCAGGACTCCGGCTACGTGCGTCCGCCCGCTCCGCCGCAGGAATCCGGCCAGATGCCGGTGCCGCCGCGCGGCCGTCCGCCGCGTCCGCAGGCCGCCGACGAGGAGACTCGCGGCGCGGTGCCGCCGGTCCGCCGTCGGCCGGCGCCGCAGGCTCCGCCGCCCCCGCCGCAGGACGGTGGCTTGGCTGCCCGGCTCGACGGTCTCGACGGCGACGCCCCGGAACCGCCCGCGCCGCCGATGGCGAGCGGTGCGTTCCCCGCGCCTGGCGCCTCGCCGGCCCCGAACCGGCCTCGGCGGGCTCCGGCCCGTCGTCCGGCGCCGAAGCAGGAGCCGCACACCGAGCAGTTCGACGCGATCGACGGCCCGCCCGCTGAGGGCGTCGCCGAAGACGCGCCCCCAGCGGGTCTCGCCGGCTGGCGCCAGCGTCGGCAAGCGGAGCAGCTGGAGGACACCGAGGTCGGCATGATGCCGGCCGTCCCGCCCGCCGGTGCGGAGCCGGAACCGGCCGAGGAGTACGCCGAGGACGACTACGTCGACGACGGCTACGAGGACGAGTACCCGCCCGCCGCCGCGGACTACGACGCGGGCCCGCCGACCGCGGGCTACCCGGCCCCGATGCCGTTCGCTCCGGGCGCCAAGGACCCGGTCGACGACGACCTGGCCGAGTACGAGCGCGAGTTCGCCGAGCCGTCCGGTTACCCCGACGGCCAGCCGGACTTCGAGGGCGACGACGGCTACGGGTACGAGCACGCCGAGGGCTACGAGCACGCCGACGGTTACGCCGAAGGCGACGAGTACGACGACTACCCCGAGGAAGCCGTCGCCGAGGACGCTCCGGAGGCCGAAGCCGAGCCGGAACCCGAGGTGTCCGCGGGCAAGCAGTGGCTGACGCTGGCCGGACAGCTCGCGCTGGGCGTCGTCGGCGGCGCCGCCGTGTGGCTGGGCTTCAACTGGCTGTGGGTCAACCTCGCGCCCGCCGCGCTCGTCGGTGCGTTGCTGGTGATCGTCGCGCTGGTCTGGATCGTGCGGAAGATCCGCCGTGCCGAGGACCTGCAGACGACCCTGCTGGCGATTCTCGTCGGGTTGGTGGTGACGGTGTCGCCCGCGGCGCTGTTGCTGGTGGCCAAGTAGTCCGCCGCGAAGGACCCTGGGGCAGGATGGGCGCGTGAGTGAGAGCGCGCCCGTCCCCGTGGGTCTGAGCACCGCCTCGGTGTGGCCGCTGCGCGCGGGCGCGGCGTTCGAGCTGGCCGCCGATCTCGGCTACGACGGCGTCGAGGTCATGGTCTGGGCGGATCCGATCAGCCAGGACGTCTCGGCGATCCGGCGCTGGTCGCGGCGCACCGGGATGCCGGTGCTGTCGGTGCATTCGCCGTCGCTGCTGATCACGCAGCGGATCTGGTCGCCCGATCCGGAGGTGCGCCTGCGCCGTTCCGTGGACGCCGCGCTGGAACTCGGTGCGCGCACGGTCGTGGTGCATCCGCCGTTCCGCTGGCAGCGGCGCTACGGCGACGCGTTCGGCGATCTTGTGGACGAGCTCGAGGACGCCAGCGGCGTGGACGTCGCGGTGGAGAACATGTTCAAGGTCCGCCCGCCCGGCGGGTCGCGTGATGCGCGCGTGTCGGCGTTCCGGCCGTCGATCGACCCCACGGACGTCGGATTCCGGCACTACACCTTGGATCTGTCGCATTCGGCCGCGGCGCGGATGGACGCGCTCGCGCTCGCGGACCGGATGGGGGCGGGGTTGAGCCACGTCCATCTGGCGGACGGGACCGGGATTCCGAAGGACGAGCACCTGATTCCGGGGCATGGCGGGCAGCCGTGTGCGGAGTTGCTGGAGAAGCTGGTCAGTGACGGGTTCGCCGGGCAGGTGGTGCTGGAGGTCAACACCCGGCATGCCACGGGGGCGGCGGCGCGGGCGCGGGCGTTGGCCGAGGCGCTGTTGTTCGCCCGGTTGCATCTGGGGCAATGATCCCTGGGTGATCTTGCTCGGCTGTCCGGGCGGTCCCTGCCCTGCTCGGCTCGCAAAGGCGGCCGGGCACCGTAAAGTGCGGGCGTGACCTCGTTGCCATCGCCGTCTCCAGATTTCGCCGGACCCGGTTCCACGCGCCGTATCGCCGTGGCCGGTCGTCCGTGAGCGCGGCCGACGACACCGCGACCGCCTTCGACGGGGCCACCTCAGTGCGGTCGCTCGGAGACGGCACGTTCACCGCGACGTTGCGGTCGGAATGGTCGATCGGGGTCCATCCGCACGGCGGGTTCCTGGTGGCGTTGCTGGCGAAAACCGCCGCCGCCGCGTTGCACGAGCGTGGGGACGCGACCGTCGATCCGCTCGCGGTGAGCACCGAATTCCTGCACGCGCCCGCGCTCGGCCCGGTGCTGCTGCGCGCGGACGTGCGCAAGGTCGGCCGCCGGGTTTCGGTGGTCGCGGTGTCGCTCGAACAGCGCGGCCGGGCCTGCGTCGAGGCGAGGGTCACGGTCGGCCGGTTGCCGATGCGCCGTTCCGAATGGACGGACCTGCCGCAGATGCCCGCCGAACCGCCGTCGAACGCGCCGCAGCTCGGCAAGGACACTCCGGAAGGCCCGTTCCACCTGTCCGCCGCCTGCGACGTCCGCCTGGACGCGGCGACCGCGGGATTCCTCACCGGACGCACCGGCGACCCGCCCCGGCTGCGGATGTGGGCGCGTCCGCGCGTAGGCCAGCCCGACGTGTACTTCTCGCTGCTGGCAGGCGACCTCAACCCGCCGGTGGTGGCGAACCTCGGCAGGCACGGCTGGGCGCCGACGGTCCAGCTGACCTCGCTGCTGCGCACCCGCCCGGCCCCTGGCTGGCTGCGGATCCTCGTCGAATCGCGCTCGGTGCACGAGCCGTGGTTCGACTCGGACGCGACCGTCGTGGACTCCCAAGGCCGCCTCGTCGCGCAGGTGCGGCAGCTGGCGCTCGCCCCGGCACCGGGCGGCTGAGCAGCGTTTGGCACGCTGGCCGCATGAGTGTGATCGCGGTGCTGGGTGCGGGAAAGATCGGCGAAGCCCTGCTGTCGGGCCTGCTCAACGGCGGCCACGAGCCAGGCGACCTGCTCTTCACCGAGCGGTACGAGGAGCGGGCGCGCGAGCTGGAAACGCGCTACCCGGGCATGAAAGCGGCGACCGTCGCGGACGCGGCGCGGCGCGCGGACATCCTCGTGGTCGCGGTGAAGCCACAGGACATCGAGCCGGTGCTGGACGAGCTGGCCCCGCTGCTCGGTCCGTCGTCGCTGGTCGTTTCGCTGTGCGCAGGGCTGCCGACCGCGCTGTACGAACGCCGGCTCGCTGAGGGCGTGCCGGTGGTCCGCGTGATGCCGAACACCCCGATGCTGGTAGGCGAGGCGATGAGTGCGATCTCACCCGGCCAGCACGCGACGCCCGCGCACGTCGCCACGGTCAAGGAACTGCTGTCGCATGTCGGCCAGGTCGTCGAGGTGCCGGAGCGGCAGCAGGACGCGGTGACCGCACTGTCCGGATCCGGCCCGGCGTACTTCTTCTACCTGGTCGAGGCCATGATCGACGCGGGCATCCTGCTCGGTTTGCCGCGCGCGCTGGCCGGACAGCTGATCATCCAGTCGGCGGTCGGCGCGGCGAAGATGCTGGCCGAGGGCCAAGACCACCCGGTACTGCTGCGCGAGGCGGTGACGTCCCCCGCCGGGACCACCATCAACGCGATCCGCGAGCTGGAGAAGCACGGCGTGCGCGCGGCTTTGCTCGACGCGATCGAGGCCGCCCGCGACCGCTCGGAGGAGCTGGGGCGCGCCCACGAGAACTGATCGCCCGCCTCCGTCCGGACCGCCCCAATGCCACATTGGGTGCATCTGACGCACCCAATGTGGCGTTCGGTGCGTCGCATGCACCCAATGCCGCATTGGGGTTTCTCAGTGGCGCGGCGGGTGGCGTTGGTGCGGCGAGACGCAGCGTCGACGGGGCCGCGTTGCTTTCCGCTCCGGTTGACGTCCGTGAGGGGCACCCTGAGGGAATCAGATTCCGTCAGGGTTCCCCTCACGACCTCCGCACCAGCCCGACCGCGCTCCTCGGCCGAGGGCAGCGTCACGCGCCGCGCTCGCGGATGGCTGCGTCCCGCTGGCGGCGGGTGGGTGCGCGGGAGGCGAGGTCCGTGAAGGGCTCCTTGAGGGAATCTGATTCCCTCAAGGAGCCCTAATGGGTTGTGTTCGGGCGGGTTTGGCAGGCTCGGATGTGGTGGCTGCTGGTGGGTGAGCACTCGTGGGGCCTGGGTTTGTTGAGACCTTCGTGAAGACCGTGCCCCCGCCGGTGAGCAAGAGAT
>NZ_JARACH010000103.1:0-18655 GCF_029087445.1 Amycolatopsis sp. La24 | reverse complement strand
GGCATGCGACACGAGGTTCGGATCGTCGAACCTCGCCGACACCGCCCCGGCAGTATGCAATGATCGCATCCAGCAGGTGCCCTCTCCCTCGGTGACAATTGCTCTGTCGCAAGAACAATCATCCCAGACCAGAGAGCACCTGCCCGACCGGACACGACCCACAACACCAATTCACACCGGTGGATCCAGGTCAGATTCCCTCAAGGAGCCCTTCACGGACCTCGCAACCGCGCCAGCTCCGCGAGCCGCGATGCGTGTCGGCAGGTGCGGAGAAGCCACGAAGCCCGGCTGATGCCGCGCATCGCGGCAACCAGGGCGCACGCTGCGGCTGCCGAGAAACCTCGCTTCGGCCGCGGCCGAAGCGTCCCCGCTCTACCGTGGGCATATGGAAACCGTCGCATTGGCCGAGGTCGCCGCCGTGCTCGCCGACCCGAGCCGCGCGACCATGTGTCTCGCCCTGCTCGACGGGCGGGCCTGGACGGTCAGCGAACTGGCCGCCGCGGCGCGGATCGCGGTGTCTACGGCCAGCGAGCACGTGACGCGGCTGGCCGAGGCCGGGTTCGTCGCCCGGGTGAAGCAGGGGCGGCACGCGTACGTGCGGCTCGCGAATCCGCGGGTCGCGGAGCTGATCGAGCATCTGGCGCAGCATGCCGAACTGAAACGGCCGTCCGGGCTCCGGACTTCGTTGCGGGTGCAGCGTTTGTCGTTCGCGCGCAGTTGCTACGACCATCTCGCCGGGACCCTCGGCGTCGCCTTGCGGGACGGGATGGTCGAGCGGGGCCTGATCGACGTGTCGGACGGGCTCGCGCTCACCGACGCCGGACGCGACGTGCTGGCCGATCTCGGCGTCGCGGTGCCGGATCGGCCGCGGCGGCCGCTGTTGCGCGACTGTCTGGATTGGACAGAGCGGCGGGAGCACCTCGCCGGCGCGGTTCCGGCGGCGGTGCTGGAGCGGGCGGTCGAGGCGGGATGGCTGACGCGAGACCAGCAGCGTGCAGTCCGCGTCCTGCCGGGCGCGCGGGGTCCGTTCGCCGCGCTAGGTGTCGATCTCGCGACGGTGAGTGCCGCCGAGGCTTCGTAACACACCGGCGAGGTCCCCCGGACCGGTGGTGCGCGCTCGGGAACCGGACACTGCCTCACTATTCTGGACGCCTGCGGGCGACCGGGAGGGAGGCGGAGGGTGAACGAGCTTCCCTTGGTGCTGGGCGTCGGAGCGCTGGTTCTCGTCGTCTCGGTCGTCGCGGTGCGGGTGTCCATCCGGCTCGGATTCCCGTCGCTGCTGCTGTATCTCGGGATCGGCGTCGTGCTCGGCGAAGCCGGATTCGGCATCCGCTTCGACAATCCGGCGCTCACCCAGTCTCTCGGGCTCGCCGCGCTCGTCCTGATCCTCACCGAGGGCGGGCTCACCACGCGCTGGTCCGCGGTGAAACCCTCGCTGGGGCCCGGAATCCTGCTGTCCACAGTGGCCGTGGTGATCAGCATCGCGGTCACCGGCGCGGCATTGCACTGGCTGCTCGGCCTCGACTGGCGGCTCGCCCTGCTGTGGGGCGCGGTTCTCGCGTCCACCGACGCGGCGGCGGTGTTCTCCGTGCTGCGCACGGCCGGGGTCGGGAAACGGCTCGTCGGCGCGCTGGAACTGGAATCCGGCATCAACGACGCGCCCGCCTACATCGCGGTCGTCGTGCTCGCGTCCGGCGAGGCGGTCGACTGGTCGCTGCCGCTGCTGGTGGTCTACGAACTGCTCACCGGCCTCGTGCTCGGCCTGGCGTTCGGCTGGCTGGGCGCGCAGGCGCTGCGCCGGGCCGCGCTCCCGGCGACCGGCCTGTACCCGCTCGCCACGGTCGCGGTGTGCGTGCTCGCGTACTCCTCGGGACAGCTGGCGCACGCGTCCGGCCTGCTCGCCACCTACGTCGCCGGCCTGGTGCTGGGGAATTCCAAGCTGCCGCACCGGTCGGACACCCTGTCGTTCGCCGAAGGGCTCGGCTGGCTCGCGCAGATCGGGCTGTTCGTGCTGCTCGGCCTGTTCGCGTCGCCGACCCGGCTGCTCGAAACGCTCATCCCCGGCCTCGTCGCGGGCGCGGTGGTGCTGCTGCTCGCCCGGCCGCTGTCGGTGGTCTTGTCGCTGCTGCCGTTCCGCTTGCCGTGGCGGGATCAGGTGTTCCTGTCCTGGGCGGGCTTGCGCGGTGCGGTGCCGATCGTGCTCGCGATGATCCCGCTGTCCGAGGGCGTGCCCGGCGCGCAACGGCTCGTGGACGCGGTTTTCGTGCTCGTCATCGTGCTCACCGTGCTGCAGGGCGCGACGCTCAGCCCGCTCGCGCGGATCCTCGGGCTGGCGAAGGCGACGCAGGCGCACGAGATCGAGGTCGACGCCGCCCCGCTCGACGAGCTCGGCGCCGAACTGCTGCAGGTGCGCATTCAGAAGGGGTCGAAGCTGCACGGCGTGTACCTGTCGGAGCTGCGGCTGCCCGCCGGGGCGACGGTCAGTCTCGTGGTGCGCGGCGGGACGGGCTTCACGCCGCAGAAAACGAGCCGCTTGCAGGTCGAGGACCAGCTTCTGGTGGTCACGACCGCCGCCGACCGCGACGCGACCGAACGGCGCATCCGGGCCGTCGACCGGGCCGGCCGCCTCGCGCGCTGGCACGGGGAATCCGGAGCCTGATCTTTCTGTCCTTTGTGGACACGCCCTGTGACTGCCGTCTCAGATCACGAGACGGGTCTGGTTTCTCCCGGGGGTCGTCCGCTATCTTCGGTTCCAGGTCATGAGTGCCAGCGCGAAGCCCCGGCTTGCTGGCCGGCAACCCTCCTACCGCGGTGGGGTGCCCCGGGTGAGGACCAGGCCGGTCGCGCAGTGCGGCGGGCAAGCGCGGGCCCCTCGCCGGGGGTCCCCCGGAACGCCGAGGAGGCGCCGTCATGACTCTCGCACTCGACCGGTCCACGGAAACTGTTGCCGCTGCCGTTCCCGCTGTCGCCGGTGCGACGCTGCGGGTCCCGCTGGTCACCGGCGGCGACATCGGTTACGCCAACCTCGACCACGCGGCGAGCGCGCCGTGTCTGGACGCCGTGCGTTCGGCGGTCGACGAGTTCCTTCCCTGGTACGCCAGCGTGCACCGCGGCGCGGGCTTCGCTTCGCAGGTCTCGACGCGGCTTTACGAGCGGACGCGCGACGTGCTGCGCCGGTTCGTGGACGCTCGCAACGGCGACTCGGTGATCTTCACCCGCAACACCACGGACGCGTTCAACCTGCTGGCGAAAGCGTTGCCGCGCAAGACTTCCGTGGTGGTGTTCGACAGCGAGCACCACGCGGCCTTGCTGCCGTGGCGCGGCCCGAACGTCCGGCGCGTGCAGCTGCCGCGGACCCGGCTCGCCGCGGTGTCCGTTGTGGACGAAGCGCTCGCGGAATGCCCGCAGGGGCCGCGGTTGGTGGTCGTCGCCGGTGCGTCCAATGTGACCGGTGAGCTGCTGCCGGTGGCCGAGATCGCTGCGGTGGCCCGGAAACACGGCGCCCGGGTGGCCCTCGACGCCGCACAGCTCGCTCCGCACCGGCAGATTTCGTTGCGGGAGCTGGATGTTGACTACGTCGCGCTGTCCGGGCACAAGCTGTACGCGCCCTTCGGGGCCGGTGCGCTGATCGGGCGCAGCGACTGGTTGCGGGCGGCCGAGCCGTACCTGGCCGGTGGTGGCGCTACGAAACTGGTGACCGAGGAAGCCGTGGTGTGGAACAGCGGCGAAGAGCGGCACGAGGCCGGATCGCCGAATACCGTTGGCGTGTATGCGCTCGGGGTGGCTTGCGAGCAGCTGGCAGCTCAGTGGGATGCCGTGGGTTCGCATGAGGCCGCGTTGCTGGAGCGGTTGCGCAAGGGGCTTGAGAGCCTGCCGGGTTTCGCCGAGCTGCGGTTCTTCGACGCGCCGGTGGACCGGGTCGGCACGGTGAGCTTCGTGGTCGACGGGTTCGAGCCCGGATGGCTGGCCGCGGTGCTGTCGGCCGAGTACGGAATCGGCGTGCGGGACGGGGCGTTCTGCGCGCACGTGGCCGCCCGGCGGCTGATCCGGGAAGCCGGAAGCGAGGGCCAGCAGGCGGTCCGGGTGAGCCTCGGGCTGGGGAGCACCGAGGAACACGTCGACCGCTTGGTGCTGGCGCTGCGGCAGATCGTGGCCCGGGGAGCCCGGTGGGAGTACGCGAAGGTGGACGGGCGGTGGGCGCCGGTCGGGGACCCGCGGGAGCTGCCGCCGTTCTGCGCCTGACGGGGCGGGTGCTGGGACTGGCGCGACAGGAAACGTGACCACAACGCGGGATCGCGCCGACGTTTGGGCTGAGCGGCGTGACAGGCCGAAGGCCCCTCGCGTCGCTCAGCCCAAACGTCGGCTTAAGGGCGATCCCGCCGCGGCGGCGGAGCCGACGCCATCAAACACAGTCCGAGTGCAGGTCGTTCAGCAGGCCGCGTTCGCTGAGATGGCCGTTGAGGAACAGCCGGGCCAGGTGAGTGAACGCGGCTTCGGCTGCGTCGGCCACGGCGGGAATGGGCGTGCGGCAGTCGGCTAAGGCCGCCTCCTGCACGTCGTGGACTTCCCGCGGTTCGCTGCGGGACAGCCCGGCCAGGTGGCGCAGGTGCTCGCCGTCCTCGCCGTCGGCCAGCCAGTGGGCGGCCCAGAGCGGGAGGTCGCTGGTGGGGGAGAGGTCGAGGGCGATCCAGGCCGCGGCCGCGGCGGGGGCGGGGATCTCGGCGGGCATGGCAGCGATGATGGCGGGCGAGAGGCCTCCGGGGCGACTGAATTCGGCCGCTGTGACCTGCTCGGGCGCGGTTGTGGACAATGGGGGTGTGAGCACCGATCCTTCGCCGTCCGAGTCCGAGGTCGAGCCGTCTGCGGAACCGCCTGAGCAGGAGGCCGCCGGGGACGGCGCGCCGCTGCCCAAGCGGCGGGTCTGGGTGGTGTTCGCGGTCGCGGCGCTGCTGTGGGCGATCGACCTGATCACGAAGAACCTCGTGGTCGCGAACCTCGAGGGCAAGGAGCCCAAGCCGATCCTCGGCGGGCTGATCTACCTGCAGGTCATCCGCAACCCGGGCGCCGCGTTCTCGATGGCGACCGGCATGACGTGGGTGCTCGCGCTGGTCGCGATCGGCGTCGTGATCGCGATCGTGTGGATCTCGCGCAGGCTGCGCTCGGTCGGCTGGGCGATCGGCCTCGGGCTCGTGCTCGCCGGCGCGCTCGGCAACCTGACCGACCGGTTCTTCCGCGAGCCCGGACCGCTGCGCGGCCACGTCGTCGACTTCATCTCCGCGTTCGCGCCCAACGGCGAGGGGTTCGCGATCTTCAACATCGCCGACTCCGCGATCTGCGTCGGCGGCGCGCTGATCGTGCTGCTGTCCCTGCTCGGCAAGGACTACGACGGCACCTCCACCCGCGGCAAGAAGAAGGACTCCGAGTGAGCGCGCGCATGCTGCCCGTCCCCGACGGGCTCGACGGGATGCGCGTCGACGCCGGGCTCGCCAAACTGCTCGGCCTGTCCCGCACCGCGGTCGCGGACCTCGCCGCGGCGGGCGACGTCCTCCTCGACGGCCGTCCGGCGGGCAAATCGGACCGGCTGTCCGCGGGCGGGCTGCTCGAGGTGACGCTGCCGGAACCGGAACGTGCGGCGGAAATCGTCGCGGAGCCAGTCGAAGGCATGAAGATCCTGCACGATGACGACGACATCGTGGTGATTTCGAAACCGGTCGGCGTCGCCGTGCACCCCAGCCCGGGCTGGACCGGTCCGACGGTCGTCGGCGGACTCGCCGCGTCCGGGCTGCGCATCTCGACCTCCGGCGCGGCCGAACGACAGGGCGTCGTGCACCGGCTCGACGCGGGCACCACCGGGGTGATGGTGGTGGCGAAGAGCGAGCACGCGTACACCGTGCTGAAGCGGGCGTTCAAGGAACGGACCGTCGACAAGGGCTATCACGCCGTCGTGCAGGGCCACCCGGACCCGACGCGCGGCACCATCGACGCCCCGATCGACCGCCATCCGCGGCACGACTACAAGTTCGCCGTCGTCGCGGGCGGACGGCCGAGCGTCACGCACTACGAGGTGGTCGAGGCGTTCCGGGCGGCGTCGCTGGCGCACGTGAAGCTGGAAACCGGGCGTACGCACCAGATCCGCGTGCACTTCTCCGCGCTGCGCCACCCGTGCGCGGGCGACCTGACCTACGGGGCGGACCCGGTGCTGGCCCGGAAACTCGGCCTGACGCGCCAGTGGCTGCACGCGCGGACGCTCGGTTTCGCACACCCCGCGGACGGCCGGTGGGTCGAGTTCGAGGCGGAGTACCCCGACGATCTGGCCAGTGCGCTGGAGATCCTGCGCGACGGGAACTAGTCGACGGCCCAGGTCAGGGTGCGCTCGTCCGGCTCGGGCCGCGGGCTCCAGCGCACCGAGACGACCCGGGTCGCGGTGGGGAGCACGTAGACGGTGTGCCCGCCGAGCGTCTCGCCCGGCTGCACGCCGATCTTGTGCGGCGGCCGGGACGTCAGCGAAACCGGGGCCTTCGCGACGGTCTCGCCGCTGTCGGTGACGAGCTCGAGATAGTTGTCGGGCAGCGACGCGAACGGGATCGGCCCGCGATTGGTGATCTCGGTGTGCACGACGACCGCGCGCTCGCCGTCCTCGAGCCGGTAGCCCGCCGCGCCGAAGAGGAAGTCGGCGGGATCCTGGACCTCCAGCAGCTGCACGGAAAGCTGTTCCCCTTCGAGCCCCTGCGACTGCATCGTCTCGCCGATCCGCCCCTGCTTGGCAGGCGCCGCGGCGGGCCGGGGTTCGTCGCCGCGGGCCCAGGAAGCGGTCTGCGGGACGCCCCACGTGCTGACGACCGGATCCGGAGCCGGGTACGGCCCGGAAGGTCCATTGTGGACATTCGCGCCGACGGGAACCTGGTGCGGCATCCCGGTTTGCCCGGGGGAGTACGCGCCGGACACCCCCGGTCCGGCGGGGATCCCGTTCGGTCCCGGGGCATAGGCGCCGGACACCCCCGGCCCGCCGGGAATTCCGTTCGGTCCCGGGGGATACGCGCCGGAAATCCCGGCCGGTCCGGGTGCGTACGCGCCGGACACGCCCGGACCCGGCCCGGTCGCCGGAATGCCGGTCTGCCCGGGCGGGTACGCGGCGGAAGTTCCCGGGCCGGGCATGCCGTGCTGCCCCGGACCCGCGGGAATCCCGGTTTGCCCTGGTGAGTAGGCGCCGGAGGTTCCCGGACCGGGCATGCCGTGCTGTCCCGGCGGATGCGGTCCGGAGTGCCCCGGCATCCCGGCGGAATCGGGGATCCCGTTCGGCCCGGGCGGATGCGGACCGGAGCCCTGCGCGCCCGGCATTCCCGCCGCCCCGCCTCGCACGGGGACTCCCGCCGACGCCGGGCCGGCGCCTGGCACCGCACCCTGGCCGGACGTCATCGGCCCCGGCATCCCGCCCTGGTTGGGTCCGGGCATCCCGCCCTGGTTAGGTCCCGCAGCCCCGGGCATCCCGCCCTGGTTAGGCCCCGCAGCCCCGGGCATCCCGCCCTGGTTAGGCCCCGCAGCTCCTGGCATCCCGCCCTGGCTGGGCCCGGCAGCCCCGCCCGGATTCGGACCGGCTGCCCCGGGCATCCCGCCCAGGTTCTGTCCCGCCGTCCCGGGCCCCGCGTTCGGCCCGGCCGCAGCGGGGAACGGCGCCGACCCGGGCCCGCCCGGATAGCCGCCCGGGGGACGCTGCCACGAAGCCGGAGCCCCGGAAATCGCCGCGCGGAGACCGTTCGGGTCGCTTTCGACCCCGACCAGCAGCGGCAATCCGCTCCCGGACAGCGCGACCAGCCGGTACGCGACCTCCCTCGGGTCCATCCCGACCTTCGCCGCCAGCTCGTGCACAGCCCCCTTGCCCAGCTCGGCGAGCGCGGCGAGCAGGCGGATGTCGGCGGGATCGGTCACGGCCACTCCGGCAACGCTACCGCCTCGCCCGCCCGGCCCGGCCGCACCACGCGCCCGGCGTGCCCCGCGCCACCGCGACCTCGGCGATCGGCGCGTCCCGGGGGCGGGCGGGACCGCCCGAGTTCGACGCCCTGGCACGCCGGTATGGCCTGCTGCACCATGTGCCCCGCGCCACCGCGCCACCGCGCCACCGCGCCACCGCGCCACCGCGCCACCGCGCCACCGCGCCGTCGGCGATCGGCGCGTCTCGGAAAGGCGGACGGGACCGCGCGAGTTCCACGCCCCGGCACGCCGATACGGCCTGCCGAGGGACCGGCCGCCGAGGACACGGGCGTCGGCGCCCCTGTCTCGATTAGGGTCGGGAGCAGCACTCGCTCCGCCTACCCTGGGGGTCCACGCCGATGACCGTCGTTTCCGATCTCGCCGACGAACTCGTCGAGGTGTCGTTCGACCACGAGCCGCTCGACGCCGCCATTCTCGGCATCCGGCCGGACGCGCCGGGGCTCGGCGATCCGTCGGCCGCGGCGGAGGCGGCGCTGCGCGGGAAGCTCGCCGGGATCCGGGAGCGGGCCGAGGCGGTCGACCCGGCCGGGCTCGACGACGTCGACCGCGTCACCCGCGACGTCCTGCTCAGCTCCATCGACGGCACCCTCGACCGGATGGACAGCCGGGTCGTCGACTTCACCGTCACCGACCTGTTCGTCGGGCCCGCTTCCGGGCTGCTGTCCGCGCTGCCGATGGTCACCGTCACCGCGGAAACCGCCGAGGTGCATCTCGGCAGGCTCCGCGAGGTCCCGGAGTACCTCCGCGCCGTCGCGCAACGGCACCGCGACGGCATCGCCGCCGGGCTGCTGCCGATCGAACGCCTGGTCAAGGCCGCGATCGCGCACCTCGACCGCTACCTCGCCGAGCCCGAGAACGACCCGCTGCTGCGCCAGCCCGCCCCGGACGACGAGTTCGCCGCGCGCCGCAGGCAGATCCTCGAAGACGTCGCCCGGCCCGGCTTCCGCGAGTACCGCGACTTCCTCGAGGCCGAGGTCCTCCCGCACGGCCGTCCGGACGACAAGGCAGGCGTCTCCTGGCTGCCCGGCGGCGACGAGATCTACGCCCGTCTCGCCCGCACCCACACCACCAGCAACCGCACCCCGCAGGAGCTGCACGACACAGGCCTCGCGGTGATCGCCGGCCAGGTCGAGCAGTACCAGACGCTCGGCGAGCGCGTGTTCGGCACGCGCGAGCTGCCGGAGATCTTCGAGCGGCTGCGCACCGACCCGAAGCTCCGCTGGACGAGCGCCGAGGACCTCCTCGAAACCGCCCGCACGGCCATCTCCCGCGCCGCGGCCGAGGCGCCGAACTGGTTCGGCAAGATCCCGGAGCACCCGTGGACCGTCGAGGCGGTGCCGGAGGACTCCGCGCCCGGCGCGCCCCCGGCGTACTACATGCCGCCCGCCGCGGACGGGTCCCGGCCGGGCGTCTACTTCGCGAACACCCACCAGGCCACCGAGCGGTTCCGGCACACCGCCGAGGTCATCGCGTTCCACGAGGCGATCCCGGGCCACCACTTCCAGCTCAGCACCGCGCTCGACCTCGCCGACCTGCCGCTGCTGCGCCGCATCGGCAACTTCACCGCGTACGCCGAGGGCTGGGGCCTCTACACCGAGCGCCTCGCCGACGAGATGGGCCTGTACTCCGACGACGTGTCGCTGCTCGGCATGCTGACGATGGAGTCCATGCGGGCCGGCCGGCTGGTCGTCGACACCGGCCTGCACGCGCTGGGCTGGAGCCGGCAGCAGGCGGTCGACTACCTGCTGGAGCACACGCCGATGGCGCAGGTCGAGATCGAATCGGAGGTCGACCGGTACCTCGGCTACCCGGGCCAGGCGCTCGCGTACCTGGTCGGGCGGCTGGAGATCGAGCGGCTGCGCAAGCAGGCCGAACAGCGGCTCGGCAGCCGCTTCGACGTCAAGGCCTTCCACGACACGGTCCTCTCCGGCGGATCCCTGCCGCTGTCGGTGCTGGACGCCGTCGTCACCGAGTGGGCGGCCGGCTACGGCGACACCGTCGTCGGCCTGGCGGACGAGCTGGTCGAGCTGGACTTCGAGCGGGAACCGCTGGAGCGCACCGTCCTCGGCCTCCCCGGCGACCATACGAAGCTCGCCGACCCGAGCCTCGCCGCGGCCGAGCGCGACCGGGCCAAGTACGCCGCGATCGCCGAGCGCGCCGACGCGATCGACCCGGCCCGGCTGACTCCGTCCGAGGTCATCACCCGCGAGGTGGTGCGCACGCACGCCCGCGGCGCGATCGACACGATCGATTCGCGGCTGTCCGGCTTCGCGGTGAGCGACGGGTTCAGCTCGCCCGCGCTGAACCTCATGACCATCCTTCCCGCGCTGGCCCCGGACGACGCGGACAAGGCGCGCGACTACCTCACCCGGCTGGCGGCGATCGGCGGCTATCTGGACGCGGTGATCGAGGCGCAGCGGACGACCGTCGCGGACGGGTTCGCGCCGCCGGACTTCCTGGTGCGCATCGGGATCGAGTACGTCGAGCGGTACCTCGCGAACGAGGACGGCGATCCGTTCCGCGTCACGCCGTCGGTCGAGGTCGACGGCTTCGCGGCGGAATGCGACCGGCTGCTCGCCGAGGTCGTGCGGCCCGCGTACCGCCGCTACCGCGACTTCCTCGCCGAGGACGTGCTGCCGGTTTCGAAGACGGACAGCCAGCCGGGCATCAGCCACCTGCCGGGCGGGCTGGAGAAGTACCAGGGCCTGATCCGCGCGCACACCACCACGGACCGCACCGCGCAGGAACTGCACGACACCGGGCTGCGGCTGGGCGAGAAACTGGCCGAGGAGTACCGCGAACTGGGCTCCCGCGTGTTCGGCACCGGAGAGCTGCGGGAGATCTTCGACCGCCTCCGCACCGACCCGGAGCTGCGCTGGCGCGACGGCGAGGAACTGCTGGAAGGCGCTCGCACCGCGATCGCCCGGGCGGAAACCGTTGCGCCGCAATGGTTCTCCCGGGTGCCGGACGCGAAGTGCGCGGTCGAGCCGGTCCCGGAGGCGGACGCGGCGAGCGGCACCATCGCCTACTACCTCCAGGCCGCGTTCGACGGTTCCCGGCCCGGCACGTACTACGCGAACACTTACGAGGCGAGTTCGCGGCCGCGGTTCACCAGCGAGGGGATCGCGTTCCACGAGGCCGTTCCCGGGCACCACTTCCAGCTCACGTTCGCGCAGGAACTCACCGATCTGCCGCTGCTGCGCCGGATCGCGCCGTTCAACGCCTACATCGAGGGCTGGGGCCTGTACGCGGAGCGCCTCGCCGACGAGATGGGCCTGTACTCCGACGACGTCGCCCGCTTCGGCATGCTCGCCCAGGACTCGATGCGGGCCGGGCGGCTCGTCGTCGACACCGGTCTGCACGCGCTGGGCTGGACCCGGCAGCAGGCGGTCGACTACCTGGTCGAGCACACGCCGATGGCGAAGATGGAGATCGAGGCGGAGATCGACCGGTACGTCGCGAATCCGGGCCAGGCGCTCAGCTACATGGTGGGGCGGCTGGAAATCCAGCGCGTCCGCGCCGAGGCCGAACGGGCGCTGGGCGACCGGTTCGACATCCGCGCGTTCCACGACGTGATCCTGGGCAACGGGATTCTCCCGCTGTCCGCTTTGGACACCGTGGTCGGCGCGTGGATCGCGGAGGCGTCCGCGTGACCTGGCTCGACCTTCCGGCCGACACCCTCTTCGGCCTCGACAACCTGCCCTACGGCGTCTTCTCGCACGGCGAGCGGACCCGCCGGGCCGGCGTCGCGGTCGGGGACCAGGTGCTCGACCTGACCGCGGCGGCCGAGGGGGAGTCCTTCGGCCGCCTGCTCGGCGCGGGCGTGCTGAACCCGCTGCTCGCCGCCGGCCCGGACATCTGGGCCGATGTGCGGGCGCGGGTCCGCGAATGGCTCTCCGAACCGCGGCACGCCGACCGGATCCGGCCGCATCTGGTGCCCCGCAACGAAATCACGAGCCATCTGCCAGTAGAGGTCGCGGATTACGTCGACTTCTACTCCAGCGAACAGCACGCGATCAACGCCAGCCGGATCTTCACCGGCGGCGACGATCTGGTGCCGGCGAACTGGAAACACCTGCCGATCGGCTACCACGGCCGCGCGGGCACCGTCGTCGCGTCCGGCACGCCGGTGATCCGCCCGGCCGGGCAACGGAAACCGCGCAAGGCGACGCAACCGTCGTTCGGCGCGGCCAAGCGGCTCGACTTCGAGGCGGAGGTCGGCTTCGTCGTCGGCGTGGGATCGGAGCTGGGCGCGCCGGTGCCGATCGACGAGTTCCCCCGCCACGTCTTCGGTGTCTGCCTGGTCAACGACTGGTCGGCGCGCGATCTGCAGGGCTGGGAATCGCAGCCGCTCGGGCCGTTCCTCGGCAAATCGTTCGCCACGTCGATGTCGCCGTGGCTGGTTCCGCTGGCCGCGCTGAAGCACGCCCGCGTGCCGCAGCCCGCGCAGGACCCGGAGCCGTTCGAATACCTGCGCGCGGCCGAGCCGTGGAGCCTGGACCTGACGCTGGAAATCCGGATCAACGGACGGCTCGTGTCCAGTCCGCCGTTCGCCACGCAATACTGGACGGGCGCGCAGCAGTTCGCGCACCTCACCGTCAACGGCGCGAGCCTGCGCACCGGCGACCTGTACGCGTCCGGCACGGTCACCGGCCCGGCGAAGGACCAGCGCGGCTCGCTGCTGGAGCTGAGCTGGGGCGGGCGCGAACCGCTCGCGGTCGGCGAGGAGACCAGGACGTTCCTGGAGGACGGCGACGAGGTCGTCATCACCGCTTCCGCCCCAGGTCCAGGCGGTGCGCGGATCGGGTTCGGCGAGGTGCGCGGGACGGTGGCGCCCGCTGTGGTGTGACCCACGCCGTAGCGTCGTCACCCGGGCGGCCGCATAATGAGCAAACGCTTAGTCACAGTCGACCGGCACGGGAATGAGGGATCGATGAGGATCGGCACCGGCGTCAGCTACTCGGGCGGGTTCGCCGAAAGCGTCGCGGACATCGTGGAGCTGGAACGGGTCGGGCTCGACATCGTGTTCGTCCCCGAGGCCTACAGCTTCGACGCGGTGAGCCAGCTCGGCTTCCTCGCCGCGAAGACCGAGCGCGTCGGCCTGATGTCGGGCATCTTCCAGATCTACACCCGCACGCCGAGCCTCACCGCGATGACCGCGGCCGGGCTGGACTTCGTGTCCGACGGCCGGTTCACCCTCGGCCTCGGCGCGTCCGGACCGCAGGTCATCGAGGGTTTCCACGGCGTGAAGTACGACGCGCCGATCGGCCGCACCCGCGAGATCATCGAGATCTGCCGCCAGGTGTGGAAGCGCGAGCGCGTCGTGCACGACGGCAAGCACTACACGATCCCGCTGCCCGCCGACCAGGGCACCGGCCTCGGCAAGCCGCTCAAGCTGATCAACCACCCGGTCCGCGAGCGGATCCCGGTCGTGCTCGCCGCGCTCGGGCCGAAGAACGTCGCGCTCGCCGCCGAGGTCGCCGAGGGCTGGCAGCCGATCTTCTTCCACCCGGAGAAGGCCGCCGACGTCTGGGGCGCTTCGCTCGCCGAGGGCAAGGCCAAGCGCGACCCGCAGCTGGGCGAGCTGGACGTGTTCGCCGCGCCGCCGCTGGCCATCGGCGACGACGTCGACCACCTGCTCGACTGGGTGCGCCCGGTGTTCGCGCTGTACATCGGCGGGATGGGCGCGCGCGGCAAGAACTTCTACAACACGCTGGCCTGCAACTACGGCTACGAGGCCGAGGCCAAGCAGATCCAGGACCTCTACCTCGACGGCAAGAAGGAAGAAGCCGCCGCGGCGGTCCCGACGGAGCTGCTGCGCGCCACGTCGCTGGTCGGCCCGGCCGGGTATGTGAAGGAGCGGCTGGCGGCGTTCAAGGAGGCCGGCGCGACGACCCTGGCGGTCAACCCGCTGCAGCCCGGACGCGAGGCGCGAGTGGCCGCCGTCGCGAAGCTGAAGGAGCTGCTCGGGTAGGTCCGCTATGATGCGGGCTACTGAGAGTGTGAAAAAACCGCACCTCAGGTCGATGCCGCCGTCGAAATGCCGTCAACTCCCCGCGCGGGACGCGAATTCGGGAGTAAGAACGGGTTCAACGGGGAATCCGGGCGGGGCGAAAGCGAGGTAGGCCGGGCTGTGCGCAGAATCGAAGGACCCGCTGCTGCGGTGCTGGACGTCGGGTCGTTCAGCGCCCGGCTTGTCGTGCTCGAACCCGGCGGATCCCCGATCGACCCGGCCTTGACGCACCAGACCCGGCTGCGGCTGGACCGCGAACTGGACGACGACGGACGGCTCAGCAAGTGCGGCATCGCCGCCATCGCCAAGGCCGTCTCGAACGGGATGGAATTCGCCCGCGAGCACGGCGTCGAAGACGTGTTTCCGCTGGCCACCTCGTCAATCCGGGACGCGGTCAACTCCCGCGACGCGGTCCGCGAGGTCGCTCGTGAGACCGGGGTCGAACTGCGGTTCCTGTCCGGCCGCCGCGAGGCGGAACTGACCTACGTCGGCGCGCGCCGCTGGTACGGCGCGTCCGGCGGCCCGCTGCTGGCGCTCGACATCGGCGGCGGCACGGTCGAGCTGTCCGCCGGAGCGGGCGAGCAGGCCACGTTCGCGCGGTCGCTGCCGCTGGGCGCCCGGTCGGTTACGCGCGATTGGCTGCCCGCCGAACCGCCGGTGCGCAGCAAGCAAGTGCGTGCGCTGCGTGACCACGTGCTGGAGGAAGTCTCCGCCGCACTGGGCGACGTTAAGGACGAGCTGGCCGAACACCGGGTGGTCGGCTGCTCGAAGGTGCTGCGGCAGCTGGCGCGGCTGGCGGGCGACCGTCCGGGCAAGGCTCGCGAGCTGCACCTGGACGACGTGCGCGCGTGGATTCCGCGGCTGTCGGCGATGCCGTTCGCGCGGCGCGCGCAGCTGCCGGGGATTTCGCGGCAGCGGGCCCAGCAAGCGCTCGGCGGCGCGGTCGTCGCGGAGGCGCTGCTGACGGTCGCGGGCGGGAGCCTGTCGATCTGCCCGTGGTCGACCCGGGACGGGCTCCTGCTGACGCTGCTGGACCAGCTCACGGACGCGACCGGAAAGCAGCGCTCGCGTCCGGCCGCGTGAACTCCCTGGTGCGGGCGCGGTAAACCGGGTATCCCGGAGAGATGACCCCGCGCAGCGAATTCCTTCCCCGCGACCGGTCCGAGGACGACGACGAGGAAACGCCGTTCCCCGCGCGCCGCAAACGCGAGCTGCCGGACCCGGACGAGCTGCCCGGCGAGGTGGCGAACGCGCCGGGGCCGGATCTGAGCCCTTCCCGGACCGACGAGGTGCCTCGGGTGCCGGGCACGGACGAAACGCCGTCGTGAGCGGCAATCGCGGTTCTCTCCGCGATTGCCGCTCACGAGTCAGCTCCGGTCGAACTGCCGCACCTTCGACGGGTCCCTTCGCGCCGGGGCCCGGCCGATCGGCTGGACCGGCGCGGGGCCCGGGTCGAGCTTCGGGATCGGCAGTTCCACCGGCTCCTCGGTCACGGTGAACCGCTCGCCGTGGTGGAGCAGGTCCAGCGGCGGGCCGTTGAGCACCCGGTACGTCGCCGCGCCGGGCCGGATCGACACCTGGAACCGCGTTTCCCGGAACGCGAGGCGGAAGGTGAGGCCGCCGAGCTCGTCCGGCAGCCGCGGCGCGAACGACAGCTGGCCGCCGTAGTCACGGAAGCCGCCGAATCCGGCGACGGCGGCTTGCCAGGCGCCGGCCAGCGACGCCATGTGCAGGCCGTTGCGGACGTTGTTGTGCACGTCGTGCAGGTCGGTCAGCGCGGCTTCGGCGAGGTAGTCGTACGCCAGCTGCAGGTGCCCGACCTCGGCGGCGATGACGGCCTGCGTGCCCGCGGACAGCGAGGAGTCGCGGACCGTCCGTGCCTCGTAGTAGGCGAAGTCGCGGGCTTTTTCCTCCGGGCTGAACGAATCGCCGCAGAGGTGCAGGGCGAGCACGAGGTCGGCCTGCTTGACGACCTGCTTGCGGTAGAGGTCAAAATACGGGTAGTTCAGCAGCAGCGGGTAGAAATCCTCGTCGGTGGCGGCGAAATCCCACTCGTCGTGCTGCAGGAAGCCTTCCGACTGCGGGTGCACGCCGAGTTCCTGGTCGTACGGCAGCGCCATCGCGTCCGCCGCGGCGCGCCAGGAATCGATCTCCGGAGCGTCCACTTCGAACTGTTCGGCGACGTCCGGATGCCGCTGGCACACCTCAGCCGCGGCGAGCAGGTTCCGGCGCGCCATCAGGTTCGTGTAGACGTTGTTGTCCGCCACCGCGGAGTACTCGTCCGGCCCGGTGACGCCGTCGATGCGGAAGTGCCCGTGGTGGTCGAAATGCCCGAGGGACGCCCACAGCCGCGCGGTTTCCAGCAGCAGTTCCGCGCCGCAGGTGCGCTCGAAATGCTCGTCCTGGGTGGCGTTGACATAGCGCACGACAGCGTCGGCGATGTCCGCGCTGACGTGGAACGCGGCGGTGCCGGCGGGCCAGTACGCGGAGCATTCGGCCCCGTTGATGGACCGCCACGGGAAAGCCGCGCCGCGCAACCCGAGCTGGGTCGCGCGTTCCTTGGCTTTGTCTATTGTGGAGTGTCGCCAGCCGAGCGCGTCGCGGGCGGCGTCCGGCATCGTGTACGTCAGCACCGGCAGCACAAAAGTCTCGCTGTCCCAGAACGCGTGCCCGTCGTATCCCGGTCCAGTGAGGCCTTTTCCCGCGATAGCCCGGGTTTCGCCGCGGGCGCCGGCCTGCAGCAGGTGGAAGAGCGCGAACCGGACGGCCTGCTGGAGTTCCGGGTCGCCGTCGATTTCGATGTCCGACGTGGCCCAGAAATCGTCCAGGAACTGGCGTTGCTCGGCGGCGAGCCCCTTCCAGCCGGTCTGCCTCGCGCCCGCGAGCGCGGCTTCGACCTGCGCCCGCAACGCCGGTGCGGAGCGTTGCGCGGACCAGCCGTAGGCGAGGAATTTGGTGACCCGCAGCCGTCCGCCCTTGGGCACGTCGACCGCGGCGGTGAGCCGGGCGAGGTCCTCCTCGGCGTGGATGCGGGTGCGCAGGCCGTCGTCGACCTCGATTTTGTGGTCCATCGCGGCGGCGACCCGCAGCCCGGACATCCGGGTCTGGTGCACCAGCACGGCCTGGTAGCCCGCGGCGTGGCTGAACTCGCCGACCAGCGGCGCGTCGAGCGCGGCGGCGACACGCGGATCGTGCGTGTCGGACTCGACCGGCTCGTTGGCCAGCAGGTCGGACTGCACGACGAGCTGCAGGTCCTCGTCCAGCGGTTCGACCTCGTAGCGGATCGCGGCGACCGCGCGCTGGGTGAAGGAAACCAGCCGTTCGGTGGTCACCCGCACCCGCCTGCCGGTGGGCGAAGACCATTCGGTGACGCGCCGCAGCGTGCCGCGGCGGAAATCGAGCACACGGTCGTGCGCGGTCGCGATGCCGTAGCGCATGTCCAGCGGCTCGTCCTCGACCAGCAGCCGGATGATCTTGCCGTCGGTCACGTTGACGACGGTCTGGCCTTCCTCCGGATAGCC
Source organism: Amycolatopsis sp. La24 (assembly GCF_029087445.1). Taxonomy (NCBI): domain Bacteria; kingdom Bacillati; phylum Actinomycetota; class Actinomycetes; order Pseudonocardiales; family Pseudonocardiaceae; genus Amycolatopsis; species Amycolatopsis sp. La24. Next base: position 1,132 of record NZ_JARACH010000103.1, on the reverse strand, counting down.
GTAACCGCCCTCGGCGTAAGGGAGTTCGTGCTGTTCGTAGAAGCCGTTGAGGTACGTGCCGGGCAGCCCGCGCGGTTCGCCTTCCTCAAGCGTGCCGCGCAGCCCGATGTGTCCGTTCGACACCGCGAAGGCGGATTCGGTGCGCTGCAACGCATCCACGTCGAGACCGCGCCAGCGCAGCTCCCACGGCGCGCATTCGTAACCGGATTCCGTCACTTGTCCTCCAGCAGGTCGGCGAGGTCGTCCACCACGACGTCGGCGCCGTGCGCGCGCAAGGCGTCGGCCTGGTTTTCCCGGTTCACGCCCACGACGTAACCGAAACCGCCGGCTTTGCCTGCTTGGACGCCGGATTGTGCGTCCTCGAACACCGCGGCCTGCTTCGGGTCCACGCCGAGTTCCTTGGCGCCGGCGAGGAACGAGTCGGGTGCGGGCTTGCCTTTGAGGTGGTCACGGCGGATGACCAGGCCGTCTACGCGGGCTTCCACGAAGCGGGACAGGTCTGCTGCGTCGAGGACTTTCGCGCCGTTCGCGGAGGAGGTCACTACGGCGATCCTGAGTCCGGCTTGCTTGGCGGCTTCGAGGTAGCGGACGGAGCCCGGGTAGGGGTTTACGCCGCGTTCGTCGATGATTTTCAGGACTAACTCGTTTTTGCGGTTGCCGATGCCGTTCACGGTCGGGGCGTCGACGGGGTCGTCCGGGGTGCCTTCGGGGAGGTCGATTCCGCGGGAGCGGAGGAATTCCCGGACGCCGTCGGCCCTCGGGCGGCCGTCTACGTAGGTGGCGTAGTCCGCGTCGGTGAATTCCTGGAAGTTCGCGGTGTCGCGGGTGCGGAGGTATTCGTCGAACGTCCGTTTCCACGCCTCGCGGTGGAGCACGGCCGTCCCGGTCAGTACGCCGTCCAGGTCGAAGAGGCAGGCGGTGATGGTGTCGGGCAGTCCGATCATGCCTGCAAGGTACCGGTCTCCGGCTTTGTTCGCGGGCTCCTGGGGGTGGGTGGGTCTCGTCGCCTGGCGGCGACATTGGCCCGTTGGTTGCGTGGGGCACCCCGAAGTTTGATTGTGCTGACGGTTCGGGGGTGCTTGTCAAGGCGGGAAAGATGCCTTGACAAGCACCCCCGAACCGCAGGGAGGCT
>NZ_JARACH010000102.1:0-18766 GCF_029087445.1 Amycolatopsis sp. La24 | reverse complement strand
CCGCCCCGGCAGTATGCAATGATCGCATCCAGCAGGTGCCCTCTCCCTCGGTGACAATTGCTCTGTCGCAAGAACAATCATCCCAGGCCAGAGGGCACCTGCCCGACCGGACACGACCCACAACACCCAATTCACACCGGTGGATCCAGGTCAGATTCCCTCAAGGGGACCCTCACGGACCTCTGCGGGAGGTTCGTACGGGGCGGGGGCTGGGTGCGTCCGGCGGGCGGAGCGGCCCCGGAACCCCCGTCCCGGCGCGGCCGCCCCGCCCGACCCCCTTACCGTCCCCGACACCCTGAGGCTCATGCGCTATGTCGCGCCCTGGCCTCCGGCACCGTCGCCGTGCGCCTTTCCTGGCGGGGCACCTCGACGTTCGTGATGCGGTGTGTGCGCACCCAGCGGACCACCCGGTTTCCCCGGCTCATGCGGGCCTGGCGGGCGGCGCGGCGCAGTTCGGTCATCCGGTAGTCGACCTCGGCGCGGGTGGCGTCCCAGTTGTAGTCGCTCATTTTCTTCTCCCCAGCGGGTCTCGTTGTCTGCCGAAGACCACTTTCGTGCTGAGGGGCCGTCCCGGGCATCGGGTGATCGCCTACACCGGGACGCGAAAAGACCCCTTACCCGCGGCTTCGACCGGGGAACTCCAGGTCGAACGGGGTAAGGGGTCTCAGCTGAGCGATCAGCCGGGCGAACGGGTCAAGCCTGCCCCTGGCCGCGCACCGCGTCCAGGAGCGCCTGCCAGCCGGCGGCGGGAAGCCGGAACGCCCCGCCTTCCTGGTCTTTGGAATCGCGCACCGCGGCGCCGCCTGCGACGAAGGCGACCTCGACGCAGTCGTTGCCGCCGCCGCTGTAGCTGCTCTTGCGCCACTGGGCACCGGAAAGGTCGGCCATCATGGTCCCCACATCCTCACTGTCTCGGGTCGGTGTTCCTCGGTTCCTGAACCACGGCGGCCTGTTCGGCGAACCGGCCGGCCGCGTCGGTGATCAGCGCCACCGAATCGTCCGGTTTCAGCGCTGCTGCGCGCAGGTGGTCGAACATCAGCGCGTAGCGCCGGACGTCGTCGGGCTGTTCGAGGTACAGGCCGCTGGAAGTGCTGTCGTCGACGTAGACCACGTCGGGATCGGCCTGCTCGGGGAAGCCCATGATGAGGAACGGTCCCTCCATGCCGGGGTGCGCCCCGGCGCCGAACGGCACCACCTGGACGGTCACGTTCGGCTTTTCCGCCATCGCGGTGATCCGGTACAGCTGCTCGGCCATCACCTCGGGGCTGTCGACCACGCGGTGCAGCACCGCCTCGTCGATCACCGCCCAGTACTCGACCGGCGGGTCGTCGGTCAGCAGCTGCTGGCGCGCCATCCGCGCGGCGACCCGGCGGCGGGTCTCGGACTCTTCGGCGTCCGGGCGCAGCGCGCGGATCACCGAGAACGCGTAGCGCTCGGTCTGCAGCAAACCCGGGACCAGCAGCGCCTGGAACGCGCGCAGCGAGCTCGCGTCGGCTTCGAGGCCGACGAAGGTGCCGGTGAAGACTTCGTTGTACGCGTGCCACCAGCCGCGTTTGCGTGCTTCGCGCGCCAGCTGGACGAGCGCTTCCTGCTCGTCGCCGGTGATGCCGTACAGCGCGAGCATGTCGCGTGCGTCGCGCGGGGTGACGCCGACGTGGCCGGTCTCGATGCGGCTCACTTTGGACGCCGAGCACTCCAGCTTTTCGCCGACCTCGTCGATGGTCAGATCGGCGGCTTCGCGCAGCCTCCGCAGCTCGCTCGCGAGGCGCCTGCGGCGAACAGTCGGTCCCTGGCCTCTCGCCACGGCAGCACCTCCGGTTCGTATTGTTGCCCGCACTGCATATCTAACCAGGTGATCGACTTGTCAGTGGAGTAATAACACCGGCGAATTCCCACTGTCGCGGCGGGAGCCCGCCGTCGCTGGTTCCGACCTGCTTCCGACCTGCATTGTGCAGAGTGCGCTTGTACTCTGGCATCCTGCGGGCCGAGACGCGAATCCAGCCGCGCCGACAGCCCTGAGCAGCGTAGACGACGGCCGTCCTCGGCTATTCGCGGAGACCGCGGTAAAGCGGACGACCACGGTGTCCGGGGCCGCCCCCCGACCGGTCCCGGGCACCTTCCTTTGCTTCGCGGCATTACTCAGACGGGTATTCCCGCGCAATTTCGCCACGGGAGTGTGACGGTTTCCGACGTTTTCCTCTGCAGACAGCCACTCTGAGTGGTCATCGCCGGGGCGGCCGTCCTTATCGGACCCGAAGCAGTCCTTCTTGGACGACGGTGGCGACGTGCAGGCCGTCGCGGGTGAAGAACCGTCCGGTGGCCAGCCCGCGGGCGCCCGAGGCGCTCGGCGACGTGCTGTCGTAGAGGAACCACTCGTCGGCCCGGAACGGACGGTGGAACCAGAGCGCGTGGTCGAGGCTCGCGCCGAGAACCTTGTCGACGTCCCAGTACACGCCGTGCCGCGCGAGCACCGAGTCGAGCAGGGTCATGTCCGAGGCGTAGGTGAGCACGCAGACGTGCAGCAGCTGGTTGTCGGCGAGGGTGCCGTCGGCCCGCATCCAGACCCGGTGGTGGGTCGGGCGTTCGCCGGTGGTGCGGGTGACCCACGGCGGCTCGCCGACGTAGCGGATGTCGATCGGCCGCGGGATCTCGCTGAAGCGCAGGCCGTAGCCCGCGGTCAGCTCGGGAAAGGTCGGCAGCGACTCGGGGTCGGGCACGTCCGCCGGCATCGTCTCGGCGTGGTCGATGCCCGGTTCGTCCTTCTGGAACGACGCGGACAGCGAGAAAATCGCCTTGCCGTGCTGGACGGCGACGACGCGCCGGGTGGTGAACGAGCGGCCGTCGCGGATGCGGTCCACTTCGTACACGATCGGGACGCTCGGGTCGCCGCCGCGGATGAAGTACGCGTGCAGCGAATGGACCCGCCGCTCCTCCGGAACGGTCCGGCCCGCCGCGACGAGCGCCTGCCCGGCGACCTGCCCGCCGAACACCCGCACCGACGAGTGCGCGGGCGAAACGCCGCGGTAGATGTTCTCTTCGATCTTCTCCAGGTCGAGCAGCGCGACGAGCTTGTCCAGCACGGGCTGCCCGCCGCCACCGGGGTTGGAGTCGAGTCCGGTGGCGGCCTTCCTGGCCATCTCAGTCATGCCAAAAATTTACAGCGGCGCCCAGCGCCTCCGTTGAGGGTGGCGGAGGGGAGGAAGGCGGAGCCTATGCAACAGGGTTCCGGCATGTCCCTTATGCGTGGTCGTCTTCACCGAGCCGGTGGACGTGGATCAGGTTGGTCGACCCGACGGTCCCGGGCGGGGAGCCCGCGACGATCACCACGAGGTCGCCGCGCTGGTACTTGCCCATTTCGAGCATCGCGTGGTCGACCTGCTGGATCATCTGGTCGGTGGAGTCCACGCGCGGCACGATCTGCGTCGTGGTGCCCCAGGTCAGCGCCAGCTGGCTGCGGACGCTCTGCTCCGGCGTGAACGCCATCAGCGGCAGCCGCGTGTGCAGCCGCGCGAGGCGGCGCACGGTGTCTCCGGACTGGGTGAACGCGACCAGCGCCTTGGCGTTGAGCCGCTCGCCGATGTCGCGGGCGGCGTAGGAGATCACGCCCCGCTTGGTGCGCGGCACGTGCGACAGCGGCGGCACGACCGGCGAATCCGTCTCGACGGCCTCGACGATCCGGCCCATCGTCTGGACCGTCTCGATCGGGTACCGGCCGACGCTCGTCTCGCCGGACAGCATCACCGCGTCCGCGCCGTCGAGGACCGCGTTCGCGACGTCGGACGCCTCGGCGCGGGTCGGGCGGGAGTTGCTGATCATCGACTCCAGCATCTGGGTGGCGACGATGACCGGCTTCGCGTTCTCGCGGCAGATCTGGATGGCGCGCTTCTGCACCAGCGGGACCTGCTCGAGCGGCAGCTCGACGCCGAGGTCGCCGCGGGCGACCATCACCGCGTCGAAGGCCAGCACGATGGCCTCGAGGTTGTAGACCGCCTCGGGCTTCTCGATCTTCGCGACGACCGGCAGCCTGCCCTTGCCGACGCGGTCCATCACCTGGTGCACGAGGTCGATGTCGGCGGGCGAGCGCACGAAGGACAGCGCGATGAAGTCGACGCCCAGGTGCAGCGCGAACTCCAGGTCCTCGATGTCCTTGTCGGACAGCGCAGGCACCGAGACGTCCATCCCGGGCAGCGACACGCCCTTGTTGTTGCTGACCGGACCGCCCTCGGTCACCTCGCACACGACGTCCGGGCCCTCGACGTCCTTGACCACCAGGCCGACCTTGCCGTCGTCGACCAGCAGCCGGTCGCCCGGCTTGGCGTCCTTGGCGAGGCCCTTGTAGGTGGTCGAGACCCGGTCGTGGGTGCCCGCGACGTCCTCGACGGTGATCCGGACGACGTCGCCGGTGTGCCATTCCGCCGATCCGCTGGCGAACGTGCCCAGCCGGATCTTCGGTCCCTGCAGGTCGGCGAGAATCCCCACCGCCCGGCCGGTTTCGGCGGCCGCGGACCGGACCAGGTCGTAGACCTGCTTGTGGTCGCTGTGGCTGCCGTGGCTGAAGTTCATCCTCGCGACGTCCATCCCGGCGTCGACGAGTGCCCGCATCTTCTCCGGGGTGGAGGTCGCGGGACCCAATGTACAAACGATCTTCGCGCGTCGGCTCACGTCCGGAGAGCCTAGTCGCTCGGGCCGCTCGCGTCTGTACCGATCCCGAAACTCCGGCCGGAGAACGCGGGAAGGATTCAGTTCCGGGCACCGGCGTGCGCTGGGCGGCCGCGCCGCACGGGGCCGCGCGGAATCACCCGAACGGGGGAGGCTGGGTTCAGCGCCGCGGTTTCTCGCTCGGACCCACGTGGTCGCGGGCCCATTCGTTGAACTTCCGCAGCTGGCGCCACGATTTCCGCACTCGGTCGAGCGCCTCGCGCTCGTGCAGGAAGTCGTCCGGCTCCCAGGCGCGGACGGCGTACACCGAGCGGTGCCGCAGCAGGTCGAGGCGCGGGTGGTCCTCGGCGAACCCGCGCGGTTTGGACTTCAGCCGGTCACCGAGAATTTCCCAGCCCGCCTTCCGCAGGCTCGCCAGGATCTTCTCCAGCGCGGGCCCGTGCAGTTCGGTGTCGACCGCGGTGCGGTACCGGGCCAGCTGGTCCGAGGCCAGGTGGAAGCAGCCGCCGCCGACGCGCAGCCCGGCCGGGCCCACCTCGACGTAATACGCTCCCCCGCCGCGGCCGGCCTCGATCACGCCGCCGCAGTGCGTCTTGTACGGCGTCTTGTCCTTGGCGAACCGGACGTCGCGATAGGGCCGGAACACCTTCGCCTCGCCGAAGCCCGCGCCGAACTCCGGCTCCAGCTCCGCCAGCAGCGCCTCCATCGGAGCCCGGACGTGCTCCTTGTAGAGCGCCACGTGGTCGTCCCAGTAGGCCTTGGTGTTGTCCGCGAGCAGCCCGTCGTAGAACTCGACGGCGTGCTCCCCGAATCCGCTGAACTTCACCCGCAGCACGATAAACCGGGGCACCGACAGAATCGGCGCCCCGGCTGCATCGAACGGGGTTACTTGGCGAGCGCCGTGATCAGCTCGCCGTTCGAGGTGTCGCCGGACAGCTCCCAGAAGAAGGTGCCGCCGAGGCCCTGGGACCTCGCGTAGGAGGTCTTGCCCGCGATGGTCGACGGGGTGTCGTAGCTCCACCAGTTCGAACCGCACTTGGCGTACGCGGTGCCCGCGACGGTTCCGGTCGCCGGGCAGCTCGTCTTGAGGATCTTGTAGTCCTCGATGCCCTGCTCGTACTTGCCAGGGGCCGGTCCGGTCGCGGTGCCGCCCGGCGCGCTCTGCGTGACGCCGGTCCAGCCGCGGCCGTAGAAACCGATGCCCAGCAACAGCTTCGAGGCCGGGACGCCCTTGCTCTTGAGCTTCTGGATAGCCGCGTCCGAGTAGAAGCCCTGCGTCGGCAGGCCGTTGTACGACGTCAGCGGCGAGTGCGGCGCGGTCGGGCCTTGCGCGGCCCAGCCGCCGAAGAAGTCGTACGTCATCACGTTGTACCAGTCGACGTACTGCGCGGCACCCGCGTAATCGGTGACGTCGAGTTTGCCGCCGTTGCTGCCGTCGGCGGTGATCGCGGCCGTGACGAGCTTCGACGAGCCGAACTTCGCCCGTACCGCGGCGAGCAGCTTCTTCAACGCGTCGGGACCGCTCGTGTCACAGGTGAGACCGCACGCGTTCGGGTACTCCCAGTCGAGGTCGATGCCGTCGAACAGCCCGGCCCAGCGCTGGTCGTTGACCAGGTTGTAGCAGGAATTCGCGAAGGCTTCCGGGTTCTTCGCGGCCTGGCCGAAGCCGCCGGACCAGGTCCAGCCGCCGAACGACCAGATGATCTTCAGCCCGGGGTGCTTGGCCTTCAGCTTCTTGAGCTGGTTGAAACTGCCCGCGAGCGGCTGGTCCCAGGTGTCGGCGACGCCGTCGACGCTGCCCGCCGCGTCGTAGGTCTTCTGGTAGTCGGCCCACGCGTCGCCGATCGCGCAGCCGCCGTTCGTGACGTTGCCGAAGGCGAAGTTGATGTGCGTGAGCTTGTTCGCCGAGCCGGACGTCTCGATGTTCTTCACGTGGTAGTTGCGGTCGTAGATGCCCCAGTCGGTGAAGTAGCCGACGACCTTGCCGGACGCGGCCTCGGTTCTCGCGGGGGCGGCGGCCGAGGCGGCGGGGACGAGCGCGGCCGCGGCGGCGAACGCCGCGGTCGCCAAGGCCAGCAGGCGGGTTCTGCGCAAGCGAAGCATCGTTGCTCCCTTCAGGAGTCACCGTCGGTGACGAGGCAGTGACGGCGGGGACAAATGCACCGTAAGTGGACTAGACCACCAGGTCAATGGTTTAGACCATAAAACGGACATTCGGCGGTACGCGCATTCCTTGACAGGCATATGCGCCGCGAGGCAGATTTCCGGGGTGATGCAGACCTTCGACGTGCTGGCCGAACCCCGCCGCCGCGCGCTGCTCGACCTGCTGCTCGAGGGCGAGCGGTCGGTCGGCGAACTGGTGGCCGAACTGCGGCTCAGCCAGCCCGCCGTGTCCAAGCACCTGCGCGTCCTGCGCGAGGCGGGGCTGGTGACCGTGCGGGTGTCCGCACAGCGCCGCTGCTACCGGCTGCGTGCCGAGCCGCTGGCCGAAGTGGACGCGTGGCTCGCGCCGTACCGGCAGTTCTGGGCCGACCGGCTCGACGCGCTCGAACAGCGGCTGGACGAAACCGAGTGAGGAGCACGCCGTGATCCGAGTGGACGGCCGGACCCTGCGGTGCGCCGACGTGGTCACGGCGGCGCACACCGAGGGCCCGCTGGCGATCGACGTGTCCATCGCCGCGCTGCGCGCCGCCGAGCACTCGTGGAAGCTGGCCGAGGAGCTGAGCACCCGGCGGGTGGTCTACGGCCGCACCACCGGCGTCGGCGCGAACAAGGACGACGCGGTGGACGAGCCCGCCGAACACGGCCTTCGCCTGCTGCGCAGCCACGCCGGCGGCAGCGGCGAACTGCTGCCCGACGGCCAGATCCGCGCGATGCTGCTGATCCGGCTCAACCAATTGCTGGCCGGACGCTCCGGAATCAGCCCCGAGCTGATCGGCGCGCTCGCCGAAGCCGTTCGCACCGGTGCCTTGCCCGTCGTGCACCGCTTGGGCGCCATCGGCACCGGCGACCTTGCTCCCCTCGCGGAGACCGCGCTCGCGTTGGCAGGGGAACGCGAGTGGGCGATCGGCACGGTGCCACCCGTTCCAGTGCACGCGGGCGACGCGTTGGCGTTCATGAGCAGCAACGCCGCGACGCTCGCCGAAGCGACCCTCGCCGCGATGAGCCTGGACACTCTTACCCGCGCAAGCCACGCCGTCGCCGCGCTCACGTACGTGGCTCTCGACGGCAACCCCGAGGCGTACGCGACGCCTGTGCACGAAGCGCGTCCGCACGCCGGACAGGTGGCGTGCGCGGCCGAGATGCGTCGGCTGTTGGGCATGCACGGCACGCCTAAGCCGGGTCGGCGGCTCCAGGATCCCTTTGGGCTGCGCGCTTTTCCACAGGTACAGGGTCCGGCACTGGACGCGATTCATTATCTGCGTGACGTGCTCGCCGTGGAGATCAATGCCAGCACGGAAAATCCGATGATCTCCACCGTGCACGGCGATGCGTACCACCACGCGCACTTCCACACCGCGTACGTCTCGACTGCGCTCGACCAAGCCCGCGCGACGGTGCATCAGGTCGCGGAGCTGTCCGTGGCCCGGTTGGGAGACTTGGTGGAACCGGAGTTCACCGGGCTGCGGCCGTTCCTCGCGGTCGGTCCGCCGGGGAGTTCCGGGGTGATGATCCTGGAGTACGTGGCGCACGACGCGCTGACCGAACTGCGGCAGGCGGCGTTGCCCGCGACGCTCGGGACCGCCGTGGTGTCACGCGGGATCGAGGACCACGCGAGCTTCTCGACCCAGGCCGCACGCGCGGCCACTGCGGCTGCTGGGGCTTATCGGCAGGTGCTGGCGTGCGAACTGGTCGCGGCGGTGCGGGCGTTGCGGATTCGGAAGGCCGAACTGGTGGACCTCCCGGTGCGGGCAGCGTACGCGGCCGCGGTGGAGGTGTTGGACGAGCGGTTGGAGGATCGGCCGTTGACTGACGACATCGCCAAGGCAGCCGGAGTTCTGGACGAACTGGCGCGGATCTGAACCCCGGCGATACGGATTCAGCCGCGGGGCCACGCTCCGCGCTTCGCGATCTCCAGCACCAGCGCGGCGATGTTCCACGCGTCGTCGTCGCCGCGATGGTGGCGGCCTTCGAGCGGGAGGCCCGCGACGGCAAGCGCTTGCGCCATTCCGGGGCGGCGACGCAGACCGCAGGCCGCGGTGAACGCGACCTTCGCGTTGGTGTGCTGTCCGGTGAACGGGTACTCGGTGCCGGTGTGGCGGCATTGCCGAGCGAATTGGTTGCGGTCGTAGTCTCCCCAGCTGGCCCACGGCAACTCCGCCGTGCGATGCCGCACCGCCAGCGTCCGGCAGGCCTCCTGGAACGACAAGCCGCCGTCCACTTCGGACTGGGTCAACCCGGTCAGCTCCGTGCAGAACGGGCTCACTTCCGACCGGGCCGGACGGACCAGTATCCGGTGCTTGGCCACCCGCTCGCCCGCGCGCAGATCGACGACCGTCAATCCGATCTCGATGATCTCGCTGGCCTGGCCGGGCGGCGGCTGTTTCTCCCAGCAGGTCGCTTCGACGTCGACCACGTTCAGGAGGTCCGCTTCCATGCCAGCGAGTGTAGAAACCGAAGGCAGCCGAGGCACTCGAGTTTCCGCGCAGACTCAGTCCTCCGCTAAAGCGTCCCGCCGCAAAGCCGTGAACAATTCCTCCGCCCGCCCCCGATCCCGGGCCGCGGCAACGCAATCGCCACGGCTGTCCGACAGAGCAGCATGCGCCGCACTCACCCGTGCGTGCAGGTAAGGCGAACCCACCCGCTCAGCCAGCGCACCCGCCTCCTCCAAACTCTCCCCCGCCGCCGAAAAGTCCCCGCGCCGAAGAAAAGCCAGCCCCTGCACCCGAAACGCGTCCGTGCGGGCGAGGATGTGCTCGATGTGCTCAGTGCAGGCAACAGCCTCCGCAACAGTCTCCCCAGCCGCAACCGGGTCCCCGGCCGCCAGTTGTGCTTCGGCGAGGAACGGCAATGCGTCGGTCATCTGCCAGCTCCGTTCCCCTTGCAGCGCAAGCAAAGGCAGCAACCGGCGCACCCCTCGCTCAGGACGGCCCGCGCGGACATCGTTCTCCGCCAGCTGTGCGGACGCGTTGCAGATGATGTCCGCATTGTCGCTCTCTTCGCCCAGGCGGATCACTTGAGTCAGGTCGTCGGCCGCCACGTCGTAGCGGCCGCAGGCTGACCACAATGCGCCTCGGCCAATGAGGGCCATCGCGCCGCACATCGGCGAGCGGCCGTGTCCCGCCAGTTCCAGTGCCTGGCTGAACCGGCGCAGTGCGGCGCCCCAGCGGCCGACGTAGACCGCGCTCGCGCCGACGTTGCAGACGGCCCGGCTGAGCAGCTCCCGGTCGCCCAGTTCTTCGGCCAGCCGGAGGATTCGCTCGAACTGCCGGTCGGCCCGGGTCAGTTCGCCGCGGTAGTGGTGCAACACGGCGACCCCGGTCAGCGCGCGGACGACGATGTCCCGGTCGCCGCACAGTTCCGCGGTAGCCGCGGCGGTGTGCAGATCGGCCAGTGCTTCCTCGTTGCGGCCGAGCAGGCGCAGCGCGAGTCCGCGGCGCAGGTGGCCGCCCGCTAGACCATGCTCGTCCCCCACCGACTCCGCCGCGACGATCGCGGCCGTGGAGACCTCGACGGATTCCCGGTAGCGCGTGCTCTGGTAGAGGTTCGCGGCGCGAGCCAGCCGCAGCCGCACGGACGACCCGCCGGGACGGTCCTCGGTCAGGGTCGGCGCGATCCGGGCCAAACCTTCGCGCGGAGTGCCGCGTTGGTAGTGCAAATACCCGATCCTCGCGATCACGAGGCGTTGCCGTTCTTCGTCGCCTTCCTTGCGGTACACCAAAAGCGCGCGTTCGGCGGCGGCGAGCGCGGCGTCGTACCGACCGGCTGCGGCGAGTGCGTCCGCCCAGGCTTCGGCGGCTTCGGCGACGGCGGCCTGGGAACCGGTGCGGTCCAGCAGATCGACCAACGCACCCAGATGCTGGGCGGCCGTGTCGTGCGCGGCTTGCCTGCTGGCTTTTTCCGCGGCGTGCCTTAAGGTCTGCGCGGCGCGTTCGGTGTCCTGTGCGTGCGTGTAGTGGTAGGCCGCCGCCGCGCCGCCCAATGCCTCGGCGAGTCTGCGGTGCAGTGCGTGCCGACGGCTTGGCGGCAAGTCTCCGTTCACTACCTCGGCGACCAGTTCGTGGGTCAGCCGGACGCCCTCGGCGTTCTCGTCCAGCAGCCGTGCGGTGTGCGCGGGAGCGAGCACTTCGGACAATTCGGCCGGATCGAGCCCGGCAGCCGCGGCCAGGACGTCCGGGTCCATCCGTTGCTGCCCCACCGCCAGCAGGGTGAGCACTTCGACCGTCCGTTCGGGCAGCGAACCGACCTGCCGCCGCACCGCGTGGGCGAGTCCCCACGGCAGTTCCGCGGGCGGTTTGCCGGATCTGCCCAGTACGTGTCCCAGTTGGACCAGGAACAACGGGAGTCCGCCTGCCAAGCGGAGCACGCGGTCGCGGGCGGATTGCCCGACCTCGGTTCCGGCGCTGTGGTGCAACAGCATCGTCGCGTCCTCGTCCGCCAGCGGGGCGAGCGAATGCTGGGTCACCAAGCCCTTCCGGTACAAATCGAGCAGCGTGTCGGCCAACGGCTCGGCCGCGGCGATTTCGGTGTCGCGGTAGGCGGCGAGAAAGCGGACTCGATCCGGCCGGACGTCCTGGACGAGCGAAGCCAGCAGCGCCAGCCCGTCCGGACCGGCCCATTGCAGGTCGTCCAGGATCACGAACACGCCGCGGCGTCGCGCCAGCGTGTCGAGAAACCGCGCCGCTTCGGCGAACATCTGCCAGCGGGCCGGAGCCGGTTCGGCCGTGCGTTGTTCGGGAAGCAGGAACGCCAGGCCCGGTCCGGCGGGATGCTCGGAAACGTGCCGCGCGAACGCTTCGGAGAGCGGCGCGTACGGCTCTCCGCCATAACGCGAGCACGCCGTCGAGAGCACCACCGTTCCCCGCGCCTCGGCCAGCGTCGCGGCTTCGGCGAGCAGCCGGGTCTTGCCGATTCCGGTTTGTCCCGCGAAGACCAGAAACGGCCTTCCTGTCCCGGAAATGTGCTTGTCCAGCAAGGCGTGTTCCTCGGTGCGGCCGATGAGGTCCGGCGCCGGACGACGCGGCGGGACCGGGTGGTCCGGCGGCTGTTGCCTGCCGCGCCGGGCGGCCGCGAGCAGTTCGGCCCGGCTGTCCTCGGGCAGCGCGAGACCGTCGGCGAGGAGCTGCACGGTGACTCGCCGCGGATGCCGTTGCCCGCGTTCGAGATTCCCCACGCCGCGTGTGCTCAGCCCGCAGCGCTGCGCCAGTTGTTCCTGCGTCAGCCCGGCCGCCCGGCGCAACCGGACCAGCGTCCGGTCGAACGTTTCCGCAGCGCCGTCCGGCATGTCCCGCACCTCCTGCCGCTCCATCGTCGCTCGCGCCGGGGCGCGGGACATCCTCCGAAGGTCGGGTTCCTCCTCCCGGCACAACAGCCGGTTGTGCCGGTTGTTCCTGGTTCCGCACCGCCCCGGTGAAATCCAATGGCGGCACCGCTTTTCGCCCGTCTTCCGGGCAGCGGCGTACGAGGAAGGACGCGATGATGCGTGCAGGAATGACCTTGAGACGGCTGGCCGCCGCCGGTGCCGCGCTCGCTCTCGGAGCGGGGGTGGCGGCGCTGTCGGCCCCGGCCGCGGACGCCGGACCCCAGCTGAGCCCGGCGTCGTGTGCCAACGCGCCCGCCGGCTACGCGAAATGCCAGGCCGTGCAACTGGTTTCGTCGGGAGCCCGCCCGGCCAGCGCGATGAGCCCGGCCGACCTGCAGAAGGCCTACGGCGTCGCCGGGATGAAGAGCGGCGGGACCACCGTCGCGATCGTCGACGCCTTCGACGACCCCGGCATCGAGAAGGACCTGAACGACTACCGCTCGCACTGGAACCTGGGCTCCTGCACCAAGGCGAACGGCTGCCTCACCGTGGTCGGCCAGGACGGCACGAGCACGCTTCCGTCCAAGACCGACTCGGGCTGGGCGACTGAGATGGCCATCGACGTCGACGCGGTCAGCGCGCTCTGCCCGGACTGCAAGATCCTGCTGGTGGAAGGCAACAGCAACGAGGACAGCGACCTCGGGGCGGCCGTCGACAGCGCGGTCCGGCTCGGCGCGAAGATCGTGTCGAACAGCTACGCCGACCACGAGAGCGCGATCCCCTCGGACGCCGAGCAGCACTACAACCACCCGGGCGTCGCGATCCTCGGCGCCACTGGCGACTGGGGCAGCGAAAGCGGTTCCCAGGCGGAATACCCGGCCACGTCGCCCGAGGTCGTCGCGGTCGGCGGCACCACGCTGACCGCGTCCGGCAGCGGCTACTCCGAAACCGCCTGGAGCAAGGCGGGCAGCGGCTGTTCGAGCAAGTTCAGCAAGCCCGCGTTCCAGAACGGGATCAGCACCGCGTGCGACAATCGAGCCACTTCGGACATTTCGGCGGACGCGGATCCCAACAGCGGCATCACGATCTACGTCAACGGCCAGCAGTCGCAGTACGGCGGCACCAGCCTCGCCACCCCGATCGTCGCCGGCATCTGGGCACTCGCCGGCGCGCCGAAGGACGGCGACAACGCCGCGACCTACCCGTACGCGCACACCGGCGACTTCAACGACGTCACCTCGGGCAGCAACGGCAGCTGCGGCACGGTGATCTGCGACGCCGGCACCGGCTGGGACGGCCCGACCGGCCTCGGCACCCCGCACGGCGTCACCGGCCTGACCCCCGGCGGCGGCACCAACGGCAAACTGAGCGTCAGCAACCCGGGCAACCAGAACAGCGTGGTGGGCAAGGCGGTTTCGCTGAAGGTCACGGCGTCGGGCGGCACCTCGCCCTACACCTACTCGGCCGACGGCCTCCCCGCCGGGCTGGCCATCGACGGCAAGACCGGCTCCATCACCGGCACGCCGAGCGCCGCGGGCACCAGCAACGTCACCGTGACTGCCACCGACTCCGCCGGGGCGACCGCGCAGGCTCCGTTCACCTGGACCGTCACGACGGCTCCGGTGGGCAAGCTGACCGCGAAGTTCACCACCGACTACGACTACGGGTTCGGCGCCTTCGCGCACTTCACGATCACCAACGGCGGTTCGTCGGCGTCTAACGGCTGGACGCTGTCGTTCGACCTGGCTTCGAACGAGTCGCTGTCGAACACGAACCCGGGCACCGCGTCCAGCTCGACCGGGCACGTCGTGATCACCGGACAGGACAGCATCCCGGCGGGCGGCAGCCTCACCGTGTCGCAGATCTACCAGGTGTCGGGCGGCTCGTTCACCGCTCCGGCCAACGTTTCCGTTTCCTGACCCGGCAGCCGCCGTGCCGTCGCCTCGGGCGCGGCACGGCGGTTTTCCGTCAGTCCAGGCAGAACTCGTTGCCCTCGACGTCCTGCATCGGGATGCAGGACTCGTTCACGCCGTCCGCCTCCAGCACCTGCACGATGGACGCGCCCAGCGCGACCAGCCGGTCGGCCTCGGCTTTCAGCGCCGCCAGCCGTTCCTCGCCCACCAGACCGGTGCCGGCGCGCACGTCGAGGTGCACCCGGTTCTTCACCACGCGGCCTTCGGGCACGCGCTGGAAGAACAGCCGCGGGCCGACGCCGTTCGGATCGACGCAGGCGAACGCCGAGCCCTGATGCTCGGCCGGCAGCGAACGGTCGAACTCCGCCCAGTCGGCGAACCCTTCCGGCGGTGGCGGCACGACGTAGCCCAGCACCTCGCACCAGAAGCGGGCGACGCGCTCGGGCTCCGCGCAATCGAAAGTGACCTGGACCTGCTTGACCGACCCCATGCGCTCACCTTACCGGCGGGCCGCGGCCAGCGCCGGATCCCGTCCGGCGGCGAGATCGTCCGGGGCGAAGACCGGGACCTGCAGGTCCGGGCTGATACCGGTGCCGTCGTAGGTGCGGCCGTGCGGGTCGAGGTACTCCTCGTTCGGCAACGCCACCTTCCAGCCCGGCTTAGGCAGCGTCCGCTCCAGCAGGTCCGAGAAGGCGCCCTGAGTGGACTGTCCGATCAGGACCGGTCGAGGATGCCGGTTCAGCAGCGCTTGCAGGAAGGTCTCTCCCGCTGAGACGTCCAGGCTGCCAGTCAGGACCGTGAGCGGGCCGGTGTAACGCGGTGCCGCGGCTGGCTGCACGAAGAACGGTTGCGGGACAGTGAATCGCGTTGGATCGTCCGGGTCGTTGCGGGCACGTTTGGCGTAGGCGAAGTGCGGGACATCGGTCAGCCGGGCGGCGACTTGCAAGCCGAGCGGGTCGTCCCCGCCGCCGTTGACGCGCAGGTCGAGGATCAGGCCGCGCAGCTTGTGCACCCGGTCGGCGGTGAAGATTTCGTCCAGCGCTTTCGCCAGGACCTTGCTGCTGGCGGCGAAATTGTCGGCGTAATCGTGGAATCCGCTGATCCGCAGGTATCCGCGGCCCTCCGGCAGATCGGCGTAGGCGATGGCTCCGTCGGCCCACTGCTGAATCGGCGCGCCGAGATTCGCGTCGGCTACGGCGATCGCGCGCGGGACGGTCGTTTTCAGATCGGGAGTGCCAGGTCGCGGAAAAGAGCAGTGCTGGCCTGCGGCGAGCAGACCGACATGAGCGTCGTGCAGCGGACGGATCAGTCCACAAAGGACGTCGAAGAGCCGCTCCGGATGCGCGGCGATCTCGCGGCGGGCAGCGTCCCCTTCGGACTTCCAGTCGACGCCTTTCGCCCGGAAGAAGGGATAATTCTCGGCGAAGGTGTGCCAGAAGACGTCGAACAGGTCCGCGGACGAAGCCTGGCACGCGGGCGGCAACCCGCCCGGGACACGACGCAACGACCGCGTGCCGAGGTTGTCGTCGAAGCTCATCCGGCCCGTCCGGATGGTGACGACCGAGCCTTCGTTCGTGGAAAACGTTGTGCCGTCGCCAGTTCCGGAAAGAGTGCCGGGCAAGCAACTGACCTCGGTGACGTCGTAAGTGGTCAGTTTGCCGCCGGACACGTGGACCAACTGCCCGTACCCGTCGGTCCGCCAGACACCGTCCACAGTGGAAGGAGGGGCCGCGGCCACCGAGAGAATCGCCAAGCCCGCCAGGAAGATTCGCACGAGCCGAGGGTAGAAAAAGCCGGGGGCGCACGGAATACCGCGCGCCCCCGGCACTGTGGTGGGGTTGCCCCTACCACGGGAGAACTCAGCCGAAGAAGACTTCGGCTTCCTGGTACCGCTCCAGCGGAACGGTCTTCAGCTCGGCCGTCGCCTCGGACAGCTTCACGCGCACGATGTCGGTGCCCTTGAGCGCCACCATCACGCCGAAGTCGCCGTCGGCGACCGCGTCCACCGCTTGCAGGCCGAAGCGCGTCGCGAGGACCCGGTCGTAGGCGGTCGGGGTGCCGCCGCGCTGGACGTGGCCGAGCACGACCGCGCGCGATTCCTTGCCGGTGCGCTCGGAGATCTCGTCGGCCAGCCAGTTGCCGATGCCGCCGAGCCGGACGTGCCCGAAGGCGTCCTTCTCGCCGGTCAGCAGCTTCTCCTCGCCGCCCTCGGGCAGCGCGCCCTCGGCCACGACGATGATCGGCGCGTACTCCTTCTCGAAGCGCTGCTCGACCCACTGCACGACCTGGTCGACGGAGAACTGCCGCTCCGGCACCAGGATCACGCTCGCGCCGCCGGCGAGGCCGGAGTGCAGCGCGATCCAGCCCGCGTGCCGCCCCATGACCTCGATGACGAGCGCCCGGTGGTGCGATTCGGCCGTGGTGTGCAGCCGGTCGATCGCCTCGGTGGCGATGGAGACCGCGGTGTCGAAGCCGAACGTGTAGTCGGTGGCCCCGAGGTCGTTGTCGATCGTCTTGGGCACGCCGACGACGCCGATGCCGTCGTCGGTCAGCCGCTTGGCGACGCCGAGGGTGTCCTCGCCGCCGATCGCGATCAGCGCGTCGACCTCCTGGTCGGCGAGCACCTTGCGGATCTGGTCGACGCCGCCGTCGACCTTGTACGGGTTCGTCCGCGACGACCGCAGGATGGTGCCCCCGCGGGTGAGGATGTCCTCGACGTCGGCGAGGCCGAGCGGCCGGCTGTCGCCGGTCAGCGGGCCCTGCCAGCCGTTGCGGAAGCCGACGAACTCCCAGCCGTGCACTTCGACGCCCTTGCGGACCACCGCGCGGATCACCGCGTTCAGGCCGGGGCAGTCGCCGCCCCCCGTCAGCACACCGACACGCATCTGTTGCCTCCGTCTTTCCTCGCAGGGAGAGTGCAGTCACAGTCCGCGGACAGCGTAGCGGCTTTCATCTGGATCGGTGCAGGGCGGACCACCTGCCCAATCCGGTCCGGGCCGGGGCCGCTCGGAGGTGTGTTACGGTGGCGGCGTGCAGCGCTATTTCTGGTTTACGAAGCCGGCCCCGGGTGGGCACGGCGGCGTGAACCTGCGCTGACCTCCACCCCGAGCCGGATCTCGAACCGGCTCGGCGAATCCCCCGCGGGTCGGTGTCCACCAGGAAGGAACCACCCGCTCATGAACACCCGCCTCGTCGCCGCCCCCGCCGACGCGAGCACGCTGGACAACCGCCGCACCACGTCGGTCAGTCCCCTCATCTCGCCCGCGCTGTTGCGCGAAGACCATCCCGTAGACGCCGCGGTCGCGAAAGTCGTGGAAAACGGCCGCACGGAAACCGTCGACATCCTCGACGGCCGCGACGACCGTCTCGCCGTGATCGTCGGCCCGTGCTCGGTCCACGACCCCGAAGCCGCCCTCGACTACGCCCGCCGCCTGGCCGCCAAGGCGGAGACGCTGCGCGAAGACCTGCACATCGTGATGCGGGTGTACTTCGAAAAGCCGCGCACGACGCTGGGCTGGAAGGGCCTGATCAACGACCCGGACCTGGACGGGACCTTCGCCGTCAACAAGGGCCTGCGCCTGGCCAGGAAACTCCTGCTGGACGTCTCCGGACTGGGCCTCCCGGTCGGCTGCGAATTCCTCGACCCGATCACCCCGCAGTTCATCGCCGACATCGTCACCTGGGGCTCGATCGGCGCCCGCACCGCGGCGAGCCAGGTCCACCGGCAACTGTGCAGCGCCCTGTCCATGCCGGTCGGCATCAAGAACTCGACGGAAGGCGACATCCAGGTAGCCGTGGACGCGACCCGCGCCGCCGCCGCCTCGCACGTCTTCCCCGGCATCAACGTGGACGGCCTGGCCGCCCTGGTGACGACCTCCGGAAACCCGGACTGCCACGTCATCCTGCGCGGCAGCTCCGCGGGCCCGAACCACGACCCGGCCTCAGTCGAGGAAACCCTGGCCCGCCTGGCGAAATCCGGACTCCCGGAACGCCTGGTGATCGACGCGAGCCACGGCAACAGCAACAAGGACCACGTCCGCCAGGCGGAAGTAGTCCGCGACCTGGCCGCCCGAATCTCCTCGGGCGAACGCGGCATCGCAGGCCTGATGCTGGAAAGCAACCTGGCCGCCGGCCGCCAAGACCTGGTGCTGGGCCACTCGGCGGACCTGACCTACGGCCAGTCGATCACCGACGCCTGCATGGACTGGGACACGACAGCAGACCTGCTGGACACCCTGGCCACCGCAGTCCGCACCCGCCGCGGCTGACAGCACGCTCCCGCTCCGCTGGCCGTGAGGGGAACCCTCACGAACCCTGATTCCCCCAGGGTTCCCCTCACGACCACCGAAGTACGTGAGGGCCCCCTTCACGGACCTAGATTCCCTCAAGGAGCCCTTCACGGACCTCAACGCACCCAATGTGGCATTCGGTGCGTCACATGCACCCAATGCGGCATTCGGTGCATCTAACGCACCCAATGCCACATTGGGGCGCTAGCCCCAACCCCACCCAACCCGCAGCCGATACACCCAACGATCAGCGCACCCAACCCTCAACAGCAGCCGATGCACCCAACCATCGAAGCACCCAGCCCCACCCGCAGCCGATGCACCCAACCATCGAGGCACCCAGCCCTCCCCCAACCCCGATACGAAGCTCCCCTGCGGTTCGGGGGTGCTTGTCAAGGCATCTTTCCCGCCTTGACAAGCACCCCCGAACCGTCAGCACAATC
>NZ_JARACH010000101.1:0-20294 GCF_029087445.1 Amycolatopsis sp. La24 | reverse complement strand
GTGCTTGTCAAGGCATCTTTCCCGCCTTGACAAGCACCCCCGAACCGTCAGCACAATCAAACTTCGGGGTGCCCCACGCAACCAACGCCCGATGTCGCCGCCAGGCGACGAGAAGTCACCGACAACAGCCCAACCTCAACCACCAGGCCGCCGCTTCTGCCTCTCCGTGTACTCCCGCATCCGCTTCGGATAACCAACCCGCGCAGCCTCGTACACAGGAATCGTGTGCTTATGCCCGAACCGCTGCGCCGCGTCGAAGCTCCCAATACGCCGGCGGGTCCATTCCCCGTCATGGGCGACAAGCACCACAGTGGTGTCAGTCACCGTGGTCGGCGGCTCGACATACGCCTCCACCCCACGACGCGCAGCAGCCCATTCCTCCAGGTAACGGGTATCGCTCGAGCCCCCGGAGCGGCCCGCTCCCGTGCCCGCGCCGCGTCTGCCGCGGCGGCGCAACGAGTCGAAGATCCCCACTTCGACCACCTTTCTTCCGGCGAGAGTCCGGACTTCATTATTCCCGGGTTCGTGTGTGGCCGGTGTCGCAGCACCGCCTTGGCCCGGCTAGGTCGCAACGCCGATCGGCGTAGTGACAAGATGGCTGTTGTCGCGCGCGCGGTTATACCGGGTGCCGCGGCGACCGAAGCTCCACCCCTATCGCTGCCGAGGAGTTATTGAAGTGAGCGACACCTCCGCCGACCTCGTGATCCTGGGAGGCGGATCGGGCGGCTACGCCGCGGCCTTCCGCGCGGCCGAGCTGGGCCTTTCCGTCACGCTGATCGAGAAGGACAAGCTGGGCGGGACCTGCCTCCACCGGGGCTGCATCCCGACCAAGGCCCTGCTGCACGCCGCCGAGGTCGCCGACGAGGCCCGCGACGCCGAGACCTTCGGCGTCAAGGCCGTGTTCGAGGGCATCGACATCGCGGGGGTGAACAAGTACAAGGACGGGATCGTCTCCCGGCTGTACAAGGGCCTCCAGGGCCTGGCCAAGGCGCACAAGGTGAACCTCGTCGAGGGCACCGGCCGGTTCGTCGGCGGCACCACCGTCGAGGTCGACGGCACGCGCTACACCGGCAAGAACGTCATCCTCGCCACCGGTTCGTACTCGCGCACCCTGCCCGGCCTGGAGCTCGGCGGCCGCATCATCGCGAGCGAGCAGGCGCTGACGCTGGACTACGTGCCGAAGAAGGTCGTCGTGCTCGGCGGCGGCGTGATCGGCGTGGAGTTCGCCAGCGTGTGGGCCTCCTTCGGGGTCGACGTCACCGTGGTCGAGGCGCTCCCGCGGCTGGTCCCGAACGAGGACGAGTACGCCTCCAAGCAGCTCGAGCGCGCGTTCCGGCGCCGCAAGATCGTCTTCAAGACCGGCGTCCGGTTCACCGGCGCGAAGCAGGACGACAACGGCGTCAGCGTGTCGCTGGAGTCCGGCGAAACGCTGGAGGCCGACCTGCTGCTGGTCGCCGTCGGCCGCGGCCCGAACTCGGCCGGGCACGGCTACGAGGAGGCGGGCGTCCAGATCGACCGCGGCTTCGTGCTCACCGACGACCGGCTGCGCACCAACCTGCCGAACGTCTACGCGGTCGGCGACATCGTGCCGGGCCTCCAGCTCGCGCACCGCGGCTTCCAGCAGGGCATCTTCGTGGCCGAGGAGATCGCCGGGCTGAACCCGCGCGCCATCGACGAGCGCGGCATCCCGCGCGTCACCTACTCGCACCCCGAGGTCGCGTCCGTCGGGCTCACCGAGGCCCAGGCCAAGGAGAAGTACGGTTCGGACGTCACCACGTTCACCTACGACCTCGGCGGCAACGGCAAGAGCCAGATCCTCAAGACCTCCGGCGGCGTGAAGCTGGTGAAGGCCCCGGACGGCCCCGTCGTCGGCGTGCACATGGTGGGCGACCGGGTCGGCGAGCTGATCGGCGAAGCGCAGCTGATCTACAGCTGGGAGGCGTTCCCGGAGGACGTCGCCCCGCTGATCCACGCGCACCCCACGCAGACCGAGGCACTCGGCGAAGCGTTCCTCGCCCTCGCGGGCAAGCCGCTGCACGTGCACAGCTGACGCGCAACCAGCACAATCCAGACCACGTCTTAGCGATCAAGGGAGCCAGCGAACAATGGCCTACTCCGTCACGCTGCCGGAGCTCGGCGAGAGCGTCACCGAGGGAACCGTCACCCGGTGGTTGAAGCAGGAGGGCGACACCGTCGAGGTCGACGAGCCGTTGCTCGAGATCTCGACCGACAAGGTCGACACCGAAGTACCGTCGCCGGTGGCAGGCACGGTCGTGAAGATCAGCGCCAAGGAAGACGACACCGTCGAGGTCGGCGGCGAGCTGGCGGTGATCGACGACGGCACCGGCGGCGTGCCCGAGTCCTCCGCCCCGGCCCAGCAGGCCGAGCCGGAACCGGAGCCCGCGCCGCAGCAGCAGGAAGCCCCTGCCCAGGCCGAATCCGCCCCGGCCGAGTCCGCGCCGTCGCAGCCGGACACCGCTCCGGCCGCGGGCGGTTCGGGCACCGAGGTGAAGCTGCCCGAACTGGGCGAGAGCGTCACCGAGGGCACCGTCACCCGCTGGCTGAAGCAGGTCGGCGAGTCGGTCGAGGTCGACGAGCCGCTGCTCGAGATCTCCACCGACAAGGTCGACACCGAGGTCCCGTCGCCGGTCGCCGGCACCGTGCTGGAGATCCGCGCGGGCGAGGACGAGACCGTCGAGGTCGGCGGAGTGCTCGCGGTCATCGGCGACGCGAGCGCCGCCCCGGCCGCCGCGCCCGCGCAGGAGAGCAAGCCCGCTCCCGCTCCGGAACCCGAGCCCGCTCCGGCCCCGGTCCAGGAAAGCAAGCCCGCCCCGGCCCCGGCGGCTCCGGCTCCGGCGCCTGCCGCTCCGGCCCCGGCTCCGGCGCAGGAGAGCAAGCCCGCTCCGGCCGCCCAGGCCCCGGCGGAATCCGCGGACGGCCCGTACGTCACGCCGCTGGTGCGCAAGCTCGCCTCCGAGCACGGCATCGACCTCGCGTCGCTGACCGGCAGCGGAGTCGGCGGCCGCATCCGCAAGCAGGACGTGCTCGCCGCGGCCGAGGCGAAGCAGAAGGCGGCTCCGGCCCCGGCTGCTTCCGCTCCGGCAGCCGCCCCGGCCGCCGCGGCTCCGTCCGCGCCGCGCGCCGCCGCGGTGTCGCCGGAGGTCGCCGCCCTGCGCGGCACCGTGCAGAAGGCGAGCCGGATCCGGCAGATCACCGCCACCAAGACCCGCGAGTCGCTGCAGGTTTCCGCGCAGCTCACGCAGGTGCACGAGGTGGACGTCACCAAGATCGCCAAGCTGCGCCAGCGCGCGAAGGCGGCGTTCAAGGAGCGCGAGGGCGTCAACCTCACGTTCCTGCCGTTCTTCGCCAAGGCGACCGTCGAGGCGCTCAAGCAGCACCCGAACGTCAACGCGTCCTACAACGAGGACACGAAGGAGATCACCTACCACGGCGCCGTGCACCTGGGCATCGCGGTGGACACCGAGCGCGGCCTGCTCTCGGTCGTGATCCACGACGCGGGCGAGCTGAGCCTCGCCGGTCTCGCGCACCGCATCGCCGACCTGGCGGCGCGGGCCCGGGCCAACAAGATCAAGCCGGACGAGCTGATCGGCGGCACCTTCACCGTCACGAACATCGGCTCCAACGGGGCCCTGTTCGACACGCCGATCATCGTGCAGCCGCAGTCCGGCATGCTCGGCACCGGCGCCGTGGTGAAGCGCCCGGTCGTGGTGAGCGACGCCGAGGGCAACGACACCATCGCGGTCCGCTCGATGGCGTACCTGCCGCTGACCTACGACCACCGCCTGGTCGACGGCGCGGACGCCGGCCGCTTCCTGACCACGATCAAGCAGCGGCTGGAAGAGGGCAACTTCGAGGACGAGCTGGGTCTCTGATCCGGTAGTTCTTCGGCCGAAGGCCCCCGCACTCGCCCGAGTGCGGGGGCCTTCGCCGTTTCTCCTACTTTCGGCTAATCCGGAATTCCGGAATACCGGAGTAGGCTGCTCGGCATGCTCACTCGACGAAGCTTGCTCACGTCGGTCGCAGCAGCGGGGGCCGCCACGTTCGTCCTGCCCTCGCTCGCGCTGGCCGATCCCCCGGACCAATCCACTCCCGAAGGCTGGCTCGCCCAGCTCGCGGCCCACCGCGACGACGTGTCAGCGGTCTTCTCCGACGGCGCCGGCCGCCGGTTCAGCCATCTCGCGGACCGGTCGCTCGTCGTCGCGTCCGCGATCAAGGTGGTCCATCTGCTCGCCTACGCCACGGCAGTCGCCGAAGGACGGCTCGAACCGGACGAGCAGGTGCGCGTCGGCGACTGGGACGCCCGGCATCCGTATATCGGCGACGGCGAGGTCGGCAAGGGCAACCACCACACCGCGCTGACCTACCTGGGAATCCCGTGCGACGAGTACGGCGTCGCGAAGAATCCGGACCAGCGCGTGCCGCTGCGGAGCATCGCGGAAACGATGATCCTCTGCAGCGACAATGCCGCAGCGGACTACCTGCGCGCCCGGCTGGGCGACCGGGCTTTGCGTGCGGCGGCAGCCCGCGGCGGCTGGCGGATGCCGGACGTGCGGATGTTCGGCGGCGAAACGTTGCTGCTGTTTTTCCCCGAGTACTGCCCGCCGCCGGGCAGCCCGGTCGCGCTCCGCCGCGCGGCGGGAGACGCGCTGTCGAACCGGTTCGCATGCGATCCGTCGTTCCGTGCCCAGGTGCTCCCCCGGGTCGCCGAAAAGCCGCCCTCCGTCGAAGCGATCATGGCGTGGTCCGCCTCGACCGGACAGGGCAGCGCCGAGCAGTTGTTCCGGCTGCACCACGAGATCGCCACGAACCGCGATCGCGCGGCCGTTCTCGCGCAGCGAGTCCTCGGCGAACAGTTCGCGGGACACGAGCCGTCGGGCACGAAAGCCGTGCTGTACAAGGGCGGAAACCTTCCCGGCTTCCTCGTGCTCGGGTTCGATCTGCTGTGGCCGGACCGCCGTCCCGGCACCTGCACGGTCTTCATCAAGAACTCCACGCCGGAGGATCTCCAGTACGGCGGAGTGCTGCAGCAGTTGTGCGTCGGCGCGCTGTTCCGCCCGGACACCTTCGCGGCTTTGGAGCGTGCGCTGGGACACTGACCGGCATGACCGAAGACCTCGCCGAGCGTGTCGCGGCGCTCGAACGCCGGATGGCCGCATTGGAGGGGCGGCCCGCCGAACCCGTCCAGGACGGTCCGCCGGGGATCGTGGGCTATCAGGGTGAATTGACCGATCCCGAGCTGCGCTGGGAAATCCGGCTCACGACCCCGGCGGTCCTGTCGCTGCCGGACGGGCCGCGCGCCGAGGTGCTCGCCGCGCTGGCGAACACCGACCGAATCGCGCTCGTCCGGCTGCTCGCCCGCGACGGCGCGCAAACCGGGGCCGCGCTGCAGGAAGCCGCGGAACTCAGCTCGCCGGGGCGGCTCTACCACCATCTCAAGGCGCTCACCGCGGCCGGGCTCGTCGAGCAGGACCGCCGCGGCAGCTACCGGCTCAAGCCGACCGCCGCGATCCCCGCGCTGGTGCTGCTGACCGCCGCCGCCGACGTCGCCGGTCAGCTCCGCCCGGGTGTGCGCGAACCGGGCCGATAGGACACGATCAGAGACATGCGGGTACTCATCGCGGGCTCCGGCGGCCTTATCGGCACCGCATTGACCGGACGGCTGCGCGAATCCGGGCACGAGGTGCGCCGGCTGGTGCGGCGGACCGCGCGGGCGGAAGACGAGCGCGGCTGGGACCCGCCGTCGGGACGGATCGACGACGGCGCGTTCGACGGCATCGACGCGGTGGTGAACCTGTGCGGTGCCCCGCTGCTGCCCGGCCGCTGGAGCGGAATGCGCAAACAGCAGCTGCTCGACAGCCGGGTGGAGCCGACCGAAGTGCTCGCCGAAGCGGTGGCGGAGCACGGCATCGGGGTGCTGGTGAACGCCTCCGCCGTCGGCTACTACGGCAACACCGGGTCCACTGTGGTCGATGAGGACACCAAGCCGGGCAACGGTTTTCTCGCCGAGATGTGCGTCGAGTGGGAGGACGCGACCGCCGCGGCGGCCGGCGCCCGCGTGGTCTCGGTCCGCACGGGTCTCGTGCTGGCCCGCAGCGGCGGCCTGCTCGACGTGCTGCGCCCGCTATTCCGTTTCGCACTCGGCGGACGGCTCGGCGACGGCCGCCAGTTCATGCCGTGGATCGCGCTGGACGACGAAATCGGTGCCCTCGTGCACATCCTGGAGCACGAGACGCTGTCCGGCCCGGTCAATCTCACCGGCCCGATTCCCGTCTCCAACGCTGAGTTCACCAAGGCCCTCGGCCACGCGGTGCACCGGCCCGCGCCGTGGTGGGTGCCGGAAATCGCGATGAAGATCGCCCTCGGCCAGGCCGCCGAAGAGATGGCGCTGTTCGGGCAGCGCGCAGTGCCGCGGAAGCTCGAGGCGAGCGGGTACGAATTCCGGCACCGCACCGTCGACAGCGCGCTCGCCGCGGCGACGTGACGATGCCGCGCGTCCGGTGGATCGTCACTGGAGTGGTGCTGTTCGCCGCGTTCCTCTGGCTCGGCTTCCTGGTAGACCGGCAGCCGCTGCAGCTCGACGTCGAGGTCGCCACGGCCTTGCGCGGGCAGGACACTCACCCGGCCGGTCAGATCGCGGGCGTGGTGACGAACGTCCTCGGCCCGGTGCTGCCGTACGTGCTCGGCGTGGTGCTGCTGGCGGTCGTGCTGCGGGACCGGTCGCAGCTCTCGCTGTGCGTGCGGCTCGCCGTAGTGCTGGTGCTGTGCCGGCTGACCAGCCTGGCGTTCAAGCCGGTGTTCCAGCGGCAGCGCCCGCGGGTGTACCCGGATCTGAGCTATCCCAGCGGCCACGTCGTCTCGGTGGCGACGACCAGCCTGGTCGTGGTCCTGCTGTGCGCCTGGCTCCGGCCGCGGGCCGTGCGGTGGGCGATCTGGCTGTCCGCCGCCGCGACCGTGCTGGCCGCGGCCTGCCGGATCGTGCTCGGCGTGCACTGGGTCACCGACACGATCGGGGCCGTGCTCGCGGTGCTCGGCGTCGGACTGGTGTCAGCGACCGCACTCCGGCTGGTCCCCTTTCCGGTGCGCGAAAGGCGTAGCCTCGACGGGTGAGTTCTTCGAGCGCAAGCTGCCGCATCGCCACCGAGCCCCTCGTCGTGCGCGAGATCGGGACGATCGACTACACCGAGGCCTGGGACCTGCAGCGGGAGATCCTCGCCGCGCGGGCGGACGAAACCGGGCCGGACACCATGCTGCTGCTGGAGCACCCGTCGGTCTACACCGCGGGCAAGCGCACCGAACCCGAGGACCGGCCCGCCGACGGCACCCCGGTGATCGACGTCGACCGCGGCGGCAAGATCACCTGGCACGGCCCCGGCCAGCTGGTCGGCTACCCGATCCTGAAGCTCGCCGATCCGATCGACGTCATGCACTACGTGCGCAGGCTGGAAGAAGCGCTGATCGCGGTATGCGACCGGTTCGGCGTGCGCACCGGCCGCGTCGAGGGCCGCAGCGGCGTGTGGATCCCGGCCGACGAACGCGGCATCGAACGCAAGATCGCCGCGATCGGCATCCGCGTCCAGCGCGGCGTGACCATGCACGGCTTCGAGCTGAACTGCAACGCCGACCTGGCCGCGTTCGACAACATCGTGCCGTGCGGCATCCGCGACGCGGGCACCACGTCGCTGTCCTGGGAACTGCAGCGCGACGTCCCGGTCGCCGAGGTGCTGCCGGTGGCGAAGGAGCTGGTGCTGGCCGCGCTCGAAGGCGAACTGCCGGTGAGCGACGACCGCTGGCTGCCGCGCCCGGAGGCTCCGAAGGCCCCCGGCGTCACCTTCGCCCTGCAGAACTGACCTTCTCCACGACAAAGGGGCCTCCCGGGGGAGGCCCCTTTTCGCGTCAGTCCAGCTGCGGTGCGACCTCGGAGGCCACGAACTCGATGTGGTCGAGGTCGGAAAGGTCGAGCACCTGCAGGTACAGCCGGGTGATCCCGGTCTTCTCGCGCCACTGCCCGATCCGGTCGACGATCTCCGCCGCGGTCCCGGCCAGCCCGTTGGCCCGCAGTTCGTCCGTCTCCCGGCCGATCGCGGACGCGCGGCGCGCGACCTCGGCTTCGTCCCGGCCCGCCGCGAGCACGAGCGCGACCGAACGCAGGATCTCCTTGGGGTCGCGGCCGATCGCCTCCGCCGCCGCGTCCACCCGCTGGAACTGCGCGAGCGCGGTTTCGGCGTCCACGAACGGCAGGTTGAACTCGTCGGCGTACTGCGCGGCCAGCGCCGGGGTGCGCTTCTTGCCGCCCCCGCCGATGATCACCGGCGGCGCGGGCGACTGCGCGGGCTTCGGCAGCGCGGGCGAGTCGGCGAGCGTGTAGTAGTCGCCGGAGTAGGAGAAGGTCTCGCCGACCGGGGTCTTCCACAGGCCGGTGATCACCGCGAGCTGCTCGGCGTAGCGGTCGAAGCGCTCCTTGAGCGGCGGCAGGGTGAGGCCGTAGGCGGTGTGCTCGTCGTCGTACCAGCCGGTGCCGAGGCCGAATTCCACGCGCCCGCCGGACATCTGGTCCACCTGCGCGACCGAGATCGCGAGCGGGCCGGGGTGACGGAAGGTGGCCGCGGTGACGAGCGTGCCGAGCCGGACGCGCTCGGTCTCGCGGGCGAGGCCGGCGAGGGTGATCCACGCGTCGGTCGGCCCGGGAAGGCCGTCCGCGCTGCCCATCTTGAGGTAGTGGTCGCTGCGGAAGAAGGCGTCGTAGCCCGCGGCTTCGGTGGTCCGCG
Source organism: Amycolatopsis sp. La24 (assembly GCF_029087445.1). Lineage (NCBI taxonomy): Bacteria > Bacillati > Actinomycetota > Actinomycetes > Pseudonocardiales > Pseudonocardiaceae > Amycolatopsis > Amycolatopsis sp. La24. The sequence continues at coordinate 11,508 of NZ_JARACH010000101.1, read as the reverse complement.
CGACCCGCAGCAGGTCGTCGTAGCTCGCCCCCTGCTGGGGTTCGGTGAAGATCCTCAAGTCCATGTCCGCCAGCCTAATGGCGGATCGGTCAGCCCGCGGCGGGCCGTTCTTCGTGACCCGCGGGGCGGCGCAGCCTCGACAGCATCCGCGTGATGACGTCCTCGATCTCGGCTCCGACCTTCTTCGGGTCGGCCGCGCCCGCGATCTCGGTGGCCGCGCTCGACAGCGCGCCGAACAGCAGCCGCGCGGTGAGGTCGACCGGCACCGGCTCCACCTCGCCCGCGTCGACGAGCAGCTGGAGCCCGGACCGCACGAGCCCGAAGCTCGACTGTTCCTCGGCCTCGCGCCAGCGTTCCCAGCCCATCACGACCGGCCCCTCGTGGATGGCGATCCGCTGGTACGAGGGGTCGAGGCAGCTGCGGATGAACGCCTGCAGCCCGCCCATCGCGCGATCCCACGGCTCGCCGTCGCCAGTCATGATCTTCTGCAGCCGGTCGTAGACCAGGCTTTCGACCTGCTCGAAGGCGGCCTCGAAGAGCGCCTGCTTCCCGCTGAAATGGTGGTACAGCGCGCCTTTCGTGACGCGGGCGCGCTTGGCCACCTCGTCGAGCGAGGTGCCCGCGTATCCGCGTTTCGTGAACAGTTCGACCGCGCTGTCGACCAGGGCGGATCGGGTCGACTCGGAGTAGTCGAGTCGTCGGGACCTCATTGTCGGCACGCTCACAACCTTACGCCGGGACCCGACGGACCATACCCGTGGTATGTTGGCTGCGTCAGGTCCGTACCGGAAGTATGCCGCAGACCGGCAGTATGACCCGGGTCACGGAAGGGGAGCCACACCATGAGCTGGACCGACTTCTACCGGCGGCGAGAGATCCTCGATGCCGCTGTCCGCCAGGCGAGGCGCGCGCCGCAGGCACCGCTGTCGCTGGCCGAAATCCCGGGTGCCGCCGACGAGTTCGGCACCGAAGAGAACCTGTTGCTGGCACTGCAGTACAAGTGGACGCAGTTGCTCAGCGGCTACCTGCGCGCCGAGTTCGCCGATCCCGACGAGGCAGATCTTCCCGGCGACCAGGTCGACGCCGTCACCCGCGCGTGGCGGCAGGCGCAGCACGACCACGAAGACCTTCGTGCGGCACTGGACGGCGCGCTGGAGCGCTGCCCCGCGCTGGAACCGCTGCACCGCACCGAACTGTACATGCTGGCGCTCACCGCCGGCCTCGCCGAACCGGACGAGCCCGCCGAAGAGATCGTCAAGGTCGGGCGGACGCTCGACGCGCTGATCCGCGCCGGCGACACCGGCCCGGTCCGCAGGCGCGGCCCGGTCGGGCATCTGATGCGCCTGCTCGCGCCGAGTGCGTGACGTGTAGTTAGCTGGCCCGATGAACGAACGCTGGACCGAGGCCCGGATCCCCGACCAGAGCGGCCGGACCGTCCTGATCACCGGAGCGAATTCCGGCCTCGGCCTGCGTTCGGCGGAAGTCCTCGCCGCGCACGGCGCCCGCGTGCTGCTCGGCTGCCGCTCGCCGGAACGCGGCGAAACCGCACTCGAGCGAGTTCGCGGCGCGGCTTCCGGAGCCAAACCCGAACTCGTGCGCCTGGACCTCGCCGACCTGGCGTCCGTCCGGAAAGCCGCCGCGGCCGTGCGCGAACTCACCGGCGACGCACTGGACGTGCTGATGAACAACGCCGGGGTCATGGCCACCGCACAAGGCCGCACCGCGGACGGTTTCGAACTCCAATTCGGCACGAACCACCTCGGGCACGCCGCGCTGACGTGGCTGCTGATGCCCGCCCTGCGCGGCGCACCAGCTGGCCGCGTCGTCACGCTGTCCAGCGTCGCCGCCCTCGGCGCGCACCTGCACCTGGACGACCCGAACGCCGAACGCCGCCCGTACCGCGCTGCCGCTGCGTACGGCCAGGCGAAGCTGTCGAACCAAACCTTCGGCATCGAACTGGACCGACGCCTCCGCGCGGCGGATTCCACCGTGCGCAGCGTGCTCGCGCATCCCGGCTACAGCGCGACCGGCCTGACCACGAACATGGCGAGCTCGTACCGGAATCCCGTGCTGCGCACCGCACTCCGGGAAATCGGCAAGCTCGGCGGAATGCTGCTGGCCCAACGCGTCGAGCGCGGCGCACTGCCGCAGCTGTACGCCGCGACGGCCCCCGACGTCGAAAGCGGCGACTACATCGGACCGGTTTTCGCCGTCCGCGGCCGTCCGACGAAGGTGCGCACCCTTGCTCCGGCCCGGAATCCGGAAGCCGGGACCAGGCTGTGGGAACTGACTGCCGAGCTGACCGGCGTCACTCCCGATCCGCGCTGAACTCCAGCAGCGGCAACACGATCCGGAAACACGCCCCCTCGCCGACCGCGGTCTCCAGCTCGATCTCGCCATCGTGCGCCCGCGTCAGCGACCGGGCGATCGCCAGCCCCAGACCCGCGTCCGCACCCGGTGTCCTCGCTCGCGAACGGTCCGCGCGATAGAACCGGTCGAAGACGCGTTCTGCTTGCGCCGCAGTCATTCCCGGGCCTTCGTCGGCAACCTCCAGCACCGCCCGACCGCCCACAGTCCCGACCCCGATGCGGACCGCGGTGCCTGGCGGAGTGTGCGCGACAGCGTTGCCGACGAGGTTCGTGACCACCTGCCGCAGCCGCGCCTCGTCGGCGTTCACCGGAGCCGGTCCAGGCCCGCCCTCGCCGCCAGGTCCGGTCAGCTCGATCGGCCGTGACGGGTCGAGCGCGCGCAACGCGTGCCGGGCGTCGCCAGCCAGGGTGCGCAAGTCCATCGGCGCTCGGTCGAGCTGCGCTTCCGGAGCTTCGTCAAGCTGGGCAAGCAAAAGCAGGTCCTCGGTGAGCGCGGCCAGCCGGACCGCTTCCCGGTCGATCCGGTGCATGGCTTCGTCCACATCGGACTGTTCCGGGAGCGCGCCCATCCGGTACAGCTCGGCGGTGCCCTTGATCCCGAAAAGCGGCGTGCGCAGTTCGTGGCTCACGTCCGCGACGAAGGTCCGCATCCGCGCCTCGGAAGCGGTCCGGTCGGCGAAGGCTCGCTCCAGCTGTCCGAGCATGGTGTTGAGCGACCCCGCCAAGCGGCCGATTTCCGTTCCCGGCGCGGCGATCCCGGGCACCCTGCGGCTGAGGTCGCCGCCCGCGATCGCCGCCGCGGTGTGCTCGATCCGGCGCAACGGACGCAGCCCGCCGCGCAGCGCGAACCAGCCCGCCCCGGTCAGCAGCACGAGCAGCACGGACCCGGTGACCACGCTGCTGGTCCGCAACCGGGAGATCAAGGCGTCCGCCTCGGCGAGCGGAGCCGCCGCGATCACCGTCCCGCCCGGCGCCGGTGCCGCGACCGCGCGCCAGCGCTCCGAACCGTTCGCGGCCCGCAGGTCGGCAGGCGGGCCGTGCATCGGGACCGATCGCAGTTCCTCGGGCGAGGGCAGGGTTTCCGCCGCCAGCCGTGAAGAATGGATGCCGCCGGTCACCGCGCCGTTCGCGCCCAGATAGACCACGTACGGGGCGCCGATCAGGTCCAGCGCCGGGTCCAGCGCGGACGTCCGGGGGTCACCCGCGGGCAGCACGCCGGACGGCACGCGCGCGATCAGCTCGGTGAAACCGCGCAACTGCGTGTCGATCCGGTCGAGCTGGTAGCGCTCCAGACGATCCGAAACGACGGCGCTTATCAGCGTCAGCCCGGCCAGCAAGAGACCCGCCGTGATGAGCAGAAGCCGGGTGCGCAACGACATCCGGCGCAGTGGATGCCTCACCGCCGCGGTTCCCGCATCACGTAACCGACGCCGTGCACGGTGTGGATCAGCTTGGGCTCGCCGGTGTCGACCTTGCGTCGCAGGTAGGAGATGTAGGTGTCGACGATGCTGGCGTCGCCGCCGAAGTCGTACTGCCACACCCGGTCGAGGATCTGCGCCTTCGACACCACGCGCCCGGCGTTCTCCATCAGATACCGCAACAGCCGGAACTCGGTGGCGGAGACGCGGACCGGCTGCCCGGCCCGCATCACCTGGTGGCCTTCCGCGTCGAGCACCAGCTCGCCCACCGTCACCACCGCCTGGTGTCCTTGCGTGCGCCGGAGGATCGCGTGGATCCGCGCGATGAGCTCCTCCAGGTCGAACGGTTTGGTGACGTAGTCGTCGGCGCCCAGTGACAGGCCGGCGACCTTGTCCGCCTGCCGGTCGCGGGCGGTGAGGAAGAGCACCGGCACCGGTCCGCCGCGGCCGGGCCGGTGCCGTTCGCGCAAACGCCGGGCGACCTCGAAACCGTCCGCGTCCGGCAGCATCACGTCGAGCAGCACCAGGTCAGGCGGCTCTTCCGCAGCGGAGGTGACTGCCTCGCCCGCCGTCGCCGCGGACCTCACCTCGAAACCGGCGAACCGCAACGCCGCCGACAACAACTGCCGCACGGTGGCCTCGTCGTCGACCACCAGCAGCCGAGCGGGCGTCATCCCTGCCATGAACGCCAGCGTACGGAGACCACGGTCACACGTCCCGCCTGCGGAACGCCGCGAACGCGACGGCCAGCACCACGGCCACGCCGACGTACAGGCCGGCGAGGTTGAGCCACGGATCCGGGTACGCCGGATCGACCTTGCCGGAGAAAATCGCCGCCGCGCCCTTGGACGGCCAGAACGTGAACAGCCACTGCATCCAGGACGGGAAAAGGTCGGCGACGGCAGGCACCAGCAGCACGATCCCGACCAGCGCGGCCAGCGCACCCGCGGTCGCCCGGATCAGCGTGCCGAGACCGACCGCGAGCAACGCGATCGCGGCGAGGTACAGCCCACCGCCCACCACGGCACCGAGCACGCCAGGCTCGCCGAGACTCACGTGCGGCAACTGCTGCCCGGCGAGAAACCCTTGTCCGATCAGGAAAGCAGCGAACATCAGCACCTGCCCGGCCACGACGGCGACCGCGGCGGCGAGCACCACCTTCGCCGCCAGCAGCCGGGACCGCCGCGGCGTCGCCGTGAGCGATGTCTGAATCAGCCCGGTCGCGTATTCCGACGTGACGACCAGGACACCCAGCACCCCGATGATCAGCTGCGCGACGATGAAGGACTTCAAGCTGAGAGCCGTCGGATCCCAGGCCGCGCGTTCCGCGGCCGTCGCCTTGGCGTACTCGGCGCCCGCCGAAGCGGTCGCGAGCGCGGTGATGCCGAGCCCGGCGGCGAACAGGCTGGCCACGGTGTACCAGGTGGAACGCAGGCTGCGGAGCTTGATCCACTCCGACCTGAGCGTGCCGGAGACGATCACGCGGCAACCCCCTGGTACTCGATGCTGTCCTCGGTGAGCGCGAGGAACGCGTCCTCGAGCGAAACCCGCTGCGGCGTGAGCTCCCCGAGCGCGACCCCGTGGTACGCGGCCAGTTTTCCGATCTCGTCGCTGGTCAGGCCGGAGACGACCAGCGCGTCTCCAGCGCTGTCCCGCACGGCGGCTCCGGCGGCGAGCAGATGGCGGGCGAACCCGTCCGGATCGGCGGCGCGGACGAGCACCGAACCCGCCTGACCGGCCAGTTCGGCGGTGGCGGTGTCGGCGAGCAGCTTGCCCCTGCCGATGACGATCAGCCGGTCGGCGGTCTGCGCCATCTCGCTCATGAGATGGCTGGACACCAGCACCGCGCGGCCGTCGCGGGCGAGCGAGCGCATGAAGTCCCGGATCCAGCGGATGCCCTCGGGGTCGAGGCCGTTCACCGGTTCGTCGAAAATCAGCACTCGGGGGTCGCCGAGCAGCGCGGCCGCGATGCCGAGCCGCTGCCGCATCCCGAGCGAAAACCCGCCTGCCCTCCGCCCGGCCACGCTCTCCAGACCAGTACGCGCGAGCACGTCGTCGACCCGGCTCCGCGGCAGCCGGTTGCTCGCCGCGAGCGCGAGAAGGTGGTCGCGCGCCTTGCGGGCCCCGTGCACGGCACCTGCGTCGAGCAGCGCGCCGACCTCCGTGAGCGGCACTGAGAGCTCCCGGTAGCGCCGTCCGCCGATCGTCACCGACCCGCGCGTCGGGGCGGCGAGGCCGGTGATCATCTTCAGCGTCGTGGACTTGCCCGCCCCGTTCGGCCCGAGGAACCCGGTGACCTGCCCGGGCTCGACGCTGAACGACAGGTCGTCCACCACGGTGTCGGGCCCGTACCGTTTCGTGAGCCCGCGTACTTCGATCGCTGTCATGCCGGCGAGCGTGCTCGGCCGGTCCGGGCGAATCCGCAGAGCTTCTGGGAGAACCCTGTGCGTTTCCGGTCGTCCACGGGCTGGATTGGGTCCCGTTCACAGGAAAACCTCGGCGTAGGGTGGGGATCGTGACTGCTGCACCGGAGGGGCGGAAGTTGTTGCGGCTTGAGGTGCGCAACAGCGAGACGCCGATCGAGAAGAAGCCGTCGTGGATCAAGACGCGGGTGCGGATGGGTCCGGAGTTCACCGAACTCAAGGGGCTCGTGCGCCGCGAAGGTCTCCATACCGTCTGCGAAGAGGCCGGTTGTCCCAACATCTACGAATGCTGGGAAGACCGGGAGGCCACGTTCCTGATCGGCGGGGACCAGTGCACCCGGCGCTGCGATTTCTGCCAGATCGACACCGGGAAGCCTGCTGCGCTGGATCGCACGGAGCCGCGGAAGGTCGCGGAGTCGGTGCAGGCCATGGGCTTGCGGTACTCGACCATCACCGGCGTGGCTCGCGACGATCTCGAGGACGGCGGTGCATGGCTGTACGCGGAGACCGTCCGGCAGATCCACGCGCTGAACCCCGGCACCGGTGTCGAGCTGCTGATCCCGGACTTCAACGCCGAGCCCGACCAGTTGGCCGAGGTGTTCGGGTCGCGTCCGGAGGTTTTGGCGCACAACGTGGAGACGGTGCCGCGGATCTTCAAGCGGATCCGTCCCGGTTTCCGCTACGCGCGCTCCCTGGACGTCATCACCCAGGCCCGCGCAGCCGGGTTGGTGACGAAGTCGAACCTGATCCTCGGCATGGGCGAAACCCCCGAGGAGGTCAGCGTCGCGTTGCAGGAGCTGTTCGACGCGGGCTGCGAGATCATCACGATCACCCAGTACCTGCGGCCTTCCCCACGGCACCACCCGGTCGACCGCTGGGTCAAGCCGGAAGAATTCGTCGAGCACGCCAAGACCGCCGAGGCGATCGGCTTCCCCGGCGTCATGGCCGGTCCCCTGGTCCGCTCGTCCTACCGCGCCGGACGGCTCTACGCCCAGACCAAGGCACACCGCGGCGAGGCGCTCCCGGAGAACCTCGCCCACCTGACCGCCGAAGGACCCGCTGCGCAGGAAGCCAGCAGCCTGCTGTCCCGCTGAACCCGTACCGACGAAGGGGCCCCGGTTACGCACCGGGGCCCCTTATTCGTCTCCGCGTCCCCTGAACGTGGCACGCTATTCCCAAGAATCAGTAAAGTGATGGTGTGGCTTTAGTAACGGACATCCTCGACTGGTTGCAAGCACTCCCCCAACCGGGTCTCGTCGCGGCGGCAGGCGGGCTCGTGCTGGCCGAGTGCACGATCGGCCTCGGCTTCATCGCCCCGGGCGAATCGGGCCTGCTGATCGCGGCGACCACGGCGACGTCCGTGCCCCGCTTCCTGACGCTGTGGGCGGTCGTCACCGTCTGCGCGGCGCTGGGCGATTCGATCGGGTACGCCCTCGGCCGGAAGTTCGGGCCACGGCTGCGGGAGACGAAGCTCATCCGCAAATACGGGCTGGACGCCTGGGACAAGGCCACCGGCGTCCTCGAACGCCGGGGCGCGTGGGCGGTGTTCTTCGCGCGGTTCCTGCCGGTGCTGCGCACCCTGACACCGGCCGCTGCGGGAGCGTCGAACCTGCCGTTCCGCAAGTTCCTCCCGGCGACCGCCGCCGGCGCGTTCTGCTGGTCGCTCGTGCACATCAGCCTCGGCGCGGCGCTGGGCGAGGCGGCGAAGCAGGTCGAGAGCGCGATGAACACCGGGTTCCTCGTGGTGGCCGCGCTGGTGATCGGGGTGCTGGTGTTCTTCTTGCTGCGCATGAAGAAACGCAAGGCACTGGGCATCACCGGTTCCGCCGCTTCGCCGGACGAGCAGCCGGAAGAGCCCGCCCGCACCGGCAATTGACCGAGGTCACTCGAAGTCACCCGCCCGGGAGCCGTCCGGCTGATTAGATTCGACCGTATGCAGGCACTTGACCTCCCGAAGCCGGTCGCGTTCGTCCTCGGCGGGGGCGGCAGCCTCGGCGCGCTGCAGGTGGGCATGCTGCAAGCCCTCGACGAAGCGGGCATCACGCCGGATCTGGCGGTCGGCACGTCCGTCGGCTCGCTGAACGCCGCGGTGCTCGCGTTGGCCGGCGACGACCGGCTCCGGCGGCTCCGCGACATCTGGGCGCACATGACGAAGGCCGAGGCTTTCCCCGGCGGCGTGCTCAGCCAGGTCCGGACGCTCCGGCACAGCAAAACCCACCTGTTCCCGAACACCGGCCTCGCCAGGATCATCGACGACCACCTCGGCGCCGGCCGCCGGTTCGAGGATCTGGCGATGCCGCTGGGCGTCGTCACCACCGACGTCGACACCGCCGAACCGGTCCTGCTCACCTCCGGTCCGCTGCAAGCACCGCTCCTGGCGAGCTGCGCGATCCCCGGCATCTACCCGCCGGTGCCGTACGAGGACCGTCTCCTCTACGACGGCGGCCTGGTCGCCAACGTCCCGATGCGGCAGGCGTTGCGCATGGGCGCGAAGTCGCTGGTCGTCCTGGACTGCGCGTTCCCCGGCAAAATGCCCGGCGCGCCCCGGACGTTCGCCGAGGTGATGATGTTCACCGCGATGATCAGCATGCGCAACCAGGCCGTGCTGGAAGCGCCGGTCGCCGCCCGGACGGTGCCGGTGGTCTACCTGCCGGGCCCGGCGCCGGTCCAGGTGAGCCCGCTGGACTTCTCGCGCACCGACGACCTGGCGTCGCAGGCCTATCACGCCGCGCGGGACCACCTGAAGGAACTGACCGTCGACGGCCCCGGCTTGTACGGAGCGCCCGGATTGCTGCGTCCCTGATCCGCGCGACGCGGAATTCGCGAACGTGATCCGCGTCACCCTAATGCACCGATCCGCCGGTCGGGGCGTCTTTCCGATCGCGTAGTTTTGCAGTTGAACCTGCCGGTCCTGGACCCTCACAAAAGAGACATAATGTTCCCGAAGAAGACATTTTTTCCGCTCGCCGGAATTCTCGCGGCGACCGTGCTGCTTTCCGCCTGTTCCTCCGGGGACGGCGGCAGCAACGCTGGCACGCCCGGTGCGCCGGGCGGGTCGAGCCAGACCGCGACACCGGCTTCGGTGTCGATCGAACCGGCCAACGCGTCCGGGATCAGCCCGAGCACGCCGATCGTCGTGAAGGCGGCGAACGGGAAGCTCACGGACGTCACGGTCACGAGCGCCAAGGGCAAAGCCGTCGCGGGCGAGTTCTCTCCGGACAAGCTCAGCTGGACGACCACCGAGGTCCTCGGCTACGGCGGCACGTACCAGGTGAAGGCGCATGCCCAAGGCGCGGACGGGAAATCCGTCGAACAGCAGGGCCAGGTGACCACCCTGTCGCCGAAGAAGCAGGCGAACGCGAACCTGATCCCGGCCCCGAACGCGGTGAAGAGCTCGGGCGTCGGCGTGGGCCAGCCGATCGTGTTCAGCTTCGGCGTCCCGGTGAAGAACAAGGCCGCGGTGGAGAAGGCGCTCACGGTCGAGTCGTCGCCGAAGCAGGACGGCAGCTGGTATTGGATGGACGACAAGAACGTCCACTACCGGCCGAAGGAATACTGGAAGCCGGGCACCACGCTGACGGTGACCGCGAAGATTTACGGCGTCGATTTCGGAAATGGCGTGTACGGAGCGGACGATCGCACCGAATCGTACAAGGTGCACGATTCGTGGATCGCGAAAGCCGACGGCAACAGCGAACAGATGCAGATCTTCCACAACGGTTCGATGGTGAAGTCGATGCCGATCTCGATGGGCAAGGACGCGACCCCCACCCACCTCGGCCCGCACGTCATCTCGGACAAGCAGGCGAACTACACGATGGACTCCTGCACGTACGGCGTGTGCCCGCCGGACCCGAAGGCGTACCGCTCGAACGAGAAGTTCTCCGAACGCATCTCGAACGACGGAGAATTCGTCCACGAGAACCCGAACAGCGTCGGGCAACAGGGCAGCTCCAACGTCTCGCACGGCTGCATCAACCTGAACGCCGCCAACGCGGAGTGGTTCTTCAACAACTTCGGCCTGGGAGACGTCGTAGAAGTCACCAACTCAGGCGGCCCGCAACTCCCGGTGTGGGACCTGTACGGCGACTGGTCCAAGTCCTGGACCGACTGGCAGAAGGGCTCGGCCCTGAAGTAGTCCCTCACGGCCCGCTTGGGTTGGGCAAGGTTGAGGGCTGGTTCGGCTGAACGGTTCGACAGAGAAGGGTGCCGGAGCTTCTTGCTCCGGCACCCTTTTTGCTGCCCTGGGGTGGGAGGGGTTACCGGGGCTGGGCTGGGCTGCGTTGCTGCGAGGTAGTGATCGGGACCGGGCTGCGTTGCCGCGGAGCAGTGATCGGGACCGAGCCGTGTCGCCGCGGAGCAGTTAGCGGCACCGAGTCGCGTTGCCGCGGAGCACTGATCGGGACCGGGCCGCGTTGCCGCGGAGTAGTGAGCAGCTCCGGGCCTTGTCGCCCCAGAACAGTTAGCCGCACCGAACCGCGTCGCCGCAGAGTAGTGAGCGGCACCGAGTCGCGTTGCCGCGGAGCAGTTAGCGGCACTGGGCTGTGTCGCTGCCGAGCAGTGACCGACACCGGGCCATGCCGCTGCGGAGCGGCTATCGGCACCGGGCCGCAGTGCCGTCAGATCGGCTGCGGAGACGAAGCCCGGCCCACCGTTGCCGGTCTTGCTGCCTCGATCTCATCGCCTAGTGCCGCCCATTGCTCCCTGGCGCGGACGCCTTCCCTCGCAGCGCCGCTTTGCCGGCGGTGCTGGACGTTTCTCTGCGTGTCGCATCGCTTCCCCGCCGCCGGTGCTGGGAGCCGCCACCTCCGTGGTGAGCGCACAAGGCGGGCGAAGCTCGCCCAGGACTAGTTGCTCCGTTGTCTGCCTTGCTGGCTGAATCTCGTTGCCTCGTGCCGCCACTGCCTGCGCTGCTGAATGGGGCCAACTAGTTGCTCGCTTCCGCGGGATGTGTTCCCCTCACACGCTCCCTGGGGTCTTGAAGCCCAGTCCTGCGCGCGCCGCGGCGCGATTCAGCAGCAGCCTTCGGAAGACTCCGAAGAAATAGCTTGGGCATGACGAAGGCCCGGGTCCCCGTGTGTGGGGTTCCGGGCCTCGTACTTGTCCGTGAACATGAGTCTGGGCCCCGGGAAAACCCTGTTTCGGGTTCTCGACCGGGGCCCAGACTGTGTGGTTAAGTTCGGCGGTGTCCTACTCTCCCACAACCCTTCGGTTGCAGTACCATCGGCGCAGTCAGGCTTAGCTTCCGGGTTCGGAATGGGACCGGGCGTTTCCCTGACGCTAAAACCACCGAAACAC
>NZ_JARACH010000100.1:0-20892 GCF_029087445.1 Amycolatopsis sp. La24 | reverse complement strand
TCGGCAGCCTGTCGGAAATCCTGACGTCATGTCAGAGAGTCCACACCATCGAGTGAGAGCGCGCTGGCCAGCGCCCCAGCGTCGACAAAGAACAGCCAGCACCGACGAACACCGGGAAGTTCCGGTATCCGATCCTGCAGAGATCGCAGAATTCTCCGACGCAGCACAGGCAACCGACGACACCCACGTCGAGGTTAGCGAAGACTCGCTCGAGGACAGCGAGGCATCGCAGATCGAACTCGACTCGGCCTAACGTTCCAACGCCCTCACGGCAGCACCACCGATGTCGCAACAGCACGATCGGCGTCGAGCGCCTCGCCATCCACGACTCCCGCCGGCGCATCCACCTCAAGCTCTTGCGCACCTGAGCCTTCCTCCCGCGCGCAAAGTCCTGATCCGCAGAGAGATCGACCAGGCGACACCACCCTCGACCGTGACCACGGGAAGAACCAATGACCACCGCGTCTGACCGCACTCTCACCGAAGATGGCGCCACCGCAGACCGCCCGAGCGCTGCGAACGGCCATGCACCGCTTTCTCACCGGAGCCGTGCGCCACAGCGGAAGACAGCTGACTGAGCAAAACTGCGGAAGAAGCCGCGGAGTCAGCCGCGCGACCGTTTCTCAGCGCAGCACCGCAGATCCCGAGGCAGCCCACCGCGAGGACAAGATTCGGAAACTTCGGCTCAAACTAGCTGCTCAGAAACGCGCATGCACCGATCTCCAGCGCCACCCCGGTGCCGCAGCCACCGAGATCGCCGCACTGCACCACGGCGACATGCTGCTGAGTGAGGATCTCTCGGACGACACCCACCAGGGTCGTCGCCCTGGAGATTCCGACGTTTCCGCACAGCAGACAACATCGGGCTTCTGAACTTCCGCGACGCACCTCGTTCGGCGGTGCCACGACCGCCGACGCCATCGTCGTTGCGCAGGTCGAGGGAGTGCTTCTACAACAGTCACGCTGAGGCGCTCGGGCTCGATGCGGATGGAACCATCCTTTCCGCTCGGTGCAAGACGACTACAGCCCGACTTCGCTCTCGAAACGACCTTCTTCGAGTCGGGCTTTGATGGTGGTCAGGAACCGGCCCGCGTCGGCACCGTCGACGAGGCGATGGTCGTAGGTCAGTGCGAGGTAGGCCATCGAGCGGATCGCGACGGCTTCCTGGCCGTCCTCACCGATCACCACGACAGGGCGTTTCACGACCGCGCCGACACCCAGGATCCCGGACTGCGGCTGGTTAATGATCGGAGTGTCGAACAGCGCGCCGTTGCTGCCGAGGTTCGTCACCGTAAAGGTGCCGCCGGACAGCTCGCCCGGCTTGAGCTTCCCGGTACGCGCCCGAGCCGCCAAGTCCGCGGTCGCCCGGGCCAGACCGGCGAGGTTCAGCTCGCCCGCGTTGTGGATGACCGGAGACATCAGGCCGTCCTCCGTATCCACCGCGACGGACAGATGCTCCTGACCGAAATAGGTGATCTCGCTGGTCTCTTCGTTCAGATACGCGTTGACGACAGGGTGCTGTTTGAGCGCTTCTATCGTCGCCTTGGCGAAGAACGGCAGGAACGTGAGCTTGACGCCTTCCTTGATCTCGAATTCTGTCCTGGCCCGTCGACGCAGCCGCGCGACCCTGGTGACGTCGACCTCGAACACCTGGGTCAGCTGAGCCGAGGCCTGCAAAGATTCGCGGGTGCGCTTGGCGATGACCTGGCGGATCCGGCCCGCTTTCTGCACGGTTCCGGCGTTGCCCGGACGGGCGTCCGGCCCGCAGGAGCTGGCGTGCTCGGCGTCTGCACAGCGGGAGCCGATGCTGCTGGCCGAGCCGCGGGAGCCGACGGCGCGGCGACGGCTTTCCCCCGGTACTGGCCGTCGATGGCGGCGAGCACGTCCTGCTTGCGGATTCGGCCGCCCGCGCCGCTGCCCGTCAGCTTCGACAGGCCGATGTCGTGCTCGGCGGCGAGCCTGCGAATCAACGGCGTGGCTATACGCGGCTTCTGGTCGTCCTCCGAGTCGGCTGCCGGTGGCGCGGAGGACGACGCCACAGGAGGCGGTGCGGGCCGCGGCGGCGCGGACGGCTCCGGGGCTTTCTGAGGTACCGAGGCCAGCTCGGACTCGGCGGCCTCGGCGTCGTGCGCCGAGTCAGTCCCGTCATCGAGCACAGCGAGCTGGGCACCGACCTCGACGGTCTCGTCCTCTCGGACCACGATGCGCTGCAGGGTGCCCGCGGCGGGCGCGGGGACCTCGGTGTCTACCTTGTCGGTCGAGATCTCGAGCAACGGCTCGTCCACCTCGACGACGTCGCCCACCTGCTTGAGCCACCGGGTCACGGTGCCTTCGGTGACGCGCTCCCCGAGTTCCGGCAATATGACGGAGTAGGCCATCTTCCGCTGACTCCTCAGGCAGTCCAGCCGCCGTCGACGGTGAGGGTGCTTCCGGTGGTGTAGGCGGCCGAATCCGAGGCCAAGTAGACCGCGGCGCCGCCCAGCTCCGGCGGGCTCGCGACCCGGTTCTGCGGGATGTGGGCCAGGATCCGCTCTCCCCACTTGCTCGTCACCAGTCCTTCGGACAGGTCGGTGTGGAAATAGCCCGGGGCGAGGACGTTCACCCGCACGCCGCGAGGAGCCCATTCGACGGCGAGGACGCGGCTGAGCGCTTCGACGCCGCCCTTGCTGGCGGCGTAGGCGGCGATCCGGTCGAACCCGGTTCGCGCGTGCACCGACGAGACCGTGATGATCGAACCGGTGCCTTGCTCGATCATTCGCCGCCCGGCTGCTCGCGCGCAGTAGTAGGTGCCGGAGAGGTTCACGTCGAGCACCTGGGCCCAGTCGCGGTCGGCGCTGTCCTCGCTGCGACGGAACGACGGGCTGATCCCCGCGGCTGTGACGGCGACGTCGAGCCGGCCGAAGCGTCCGACGATTGCTTCCACACAGCTGTCGGCGAAGCCGGGCTCGGACACCGAGCCGGGCAGGACCATGGCGGAACCGACGTCGGCGGCGAGCTTGTCGAGGTCTTCGCGGGTGCGGGAGGTGACGGCGAGGGTCGCGCCTGCCCCGGCGAGGGCTTCGGCGATGGCTCGGCCGAGGCCCTTGCCCGCGCCGGTGACCCAGGCGACTTTCCCGGTGAGGTCGAACACGGTCATGAACGCAGATTCCGTTTCAGTACTTTGCCGGATGGTGTTCGGGGCAGGACGTCAAGGAACACCAGGTCGGCGGGGACTTTGAACTTGGCGAGCCGGGCCCGGCAGAACTCGATCAGGGCATCGCGGTCGGCCGGGGCTCCGGGGCGCAGAACCACGAACGCCTGCGGGACTTCTCCCCACCGCGGGTGGCCCATGCCGACGACGGCTGCCTCGACCACGTCCGGGTGCTCGTAGAGGACGCGTTCTACCTCCGGAGTCGCGATGTTCTCTCCGCCGGAGACGATCATGTCCTTCTTGCGGTCTTCGATGTAGAGGTAACCGTCTTCGTCGATGCGGCCGAGGTCGCCGGTGTGGAACCAGCCGTCGCGGAAGGCTTTGGCAGTGGCCTCGTCGTCGTGCCAGTATCCGGTGCTGACCTTGGGGCCGCGGAGGGTGATCTCGCCCAGCTCGTTCGGTGGAACGGGCATGCCGGCGTCGTCGACGATGCGGACTTCGAGGTGGACGACGGGGCGGCCGACGGAGCCGACCTTGGCCAGCATGTGCTCGTAGTCGTTGAACGTGTCTCCGGAGACGGTCTCGGTGAGTCCGTACGCGTCGGCGAACCACGCGTTGGGGAACGCGGCGAGGATCCGTTCGACCAGCGGGACGGGCATCTTCTCGCCGCCGCCGATGATGAACCGAATCGAGGACGTATCCCGCCCGGCGAGGTTCGGGAGCTGCAAGATCGCGTTCATCATCGCGGGTGCGAGCCAGATGTTCGTCGGGCGCTCGCGTTCCACGGTCGCCACGACCTCCTCCGCGTCGAACTTTCGGAGCACGATGAGCGAACCCCCGGCGTGCAGCGTCCCGATGCCGGGCAGGTCGAATCCGCCGACGTGATAGAGCGGCCCGCACACGAGCGTCGTGTCGGCCGCGGTGATGCCGAACTCGACGATGTGCGCCAGGTTTTTCCACGCCAGGTTGCCGTGCGTGATCCGCACGCCCTTGGGGCGGGAAGTCGTGCCGGAGGTGTACATCAGCCGCTGCAGTTCGTCCGGGGCGACCGGCGCGGGGACGACGGATTTCCCTTCGTTGGCGGCGAGCAGATCGGCGTAGCCGGTCCAGCCGGGTGCGGTGCCGTCCAGCAGCAGCCGGTGTTTGAGTGCCGGCAGCGAGAGCCGCTCGACCGCGGGCCGGAACTCCGGCTCGGTCAACAGCGCCACGGCGCCGGAGTGGTCGATGATGTAGCGCCATTCCTCCGGGGACAGCCGGTAGTTCAGCGGCAGGAAAGCGGCTCCGACCCGGTTGACCGCGAACGCGGTCTCGAGAAACTCGAGGTGGTTGTAGAGCAGGATGGCGACGACGTCGCCGCGGCCGACACCGAGTTCGGCGAGGCCGGCGGCGACCGCGTCGACGCGGCCGAGCAGTTCGCGGTTGGCGAGTGCACGGTCGCCCTGTCTGAGCACGATCTGGCCCGGGTTGCGGCCGGTGTTGTGGTCGAGGATCGCCGCGAAGTTTGACATCAGCGCTCCTGCGCGTGGAAGCTGTGCAGCTCGCTGCCTGCCGGACCCCAGTGGATCGTGCTGATCATCCCGCCGTCGGCGACCAGGTCGGTGCCGGTGACATAGCCGGCGTCGGGGCTCGCGAGGAAGGCGACCGCGCGGGCGATGTCGTCTGGCTCTCCGATGCGGCCGAGCGGCGTGTTGGCCACGGTCGCCGCGTGGATGGCGCTGTTGGAGAGCGTGTCGCGGTTGAGTCCGCTGTGGACTACGCCCGGGCTCACGGAGTTGATCCGGATGCCGTCCTTCGCCAGTTCCGCGGCCAGCTGACGGGTCAGCGCGAGCACACCGCCCTTCGCGGCGGTGTAGGAGGAGAAGCCGTAGCCGGTGTGCCCGGCGATCGAGGCGATCTGGACGACGCTTCCGCCGCCGCCGGCTGCCATCAGCGGAATGACCTGCCGGAGCAGGATGAAGTAGCCAGTCAGGTTGACGTCGAGAACCCGGCGCCATTCCTCGACGCTCGACTCCAGCAGGGTCTTGCGCACGATGATGCCGGCCGCGTTGACGAGAATTTTCGGCGCGCCGAAGCGCTGGGCGGCCTCGCGCACCGCGTCGGCGACCTGGGCTTCGTCGGTGACGTCGACGCTGAACGCGGCGGCGGCGGGCAATTCGGCTGCTGTCTTCTCGGCCGCTTCGCCGTCGGCGTCGAGCAGGGCAAGGGCAAGCCCGGATTCCGCGATCCGCTTGGCGCAGGCGCGGCCGATCCCGGAACCCGCGCCGCTGACGACCGCGCATCCTGCTGTATCCACTGCAGTTCTCCTGTTCTCCCGGGCTTCAGCCCATCGCGTAGCCACCGTTGACGTCCACGACCGTGCCGGTCATGTAGCTGGCTGCCGGGGAGGCGAGAAACGCCGCGACCCGGGCGATCTCCTCGGGCCGGGCCAGCCGTCCCAGTGGGTTGTAGTTCTCGGAATACCCCTTGTCGCGGACCATTTCGGTGTCGACGACGCCCGGGGCGACGGCGTTGGCGAGCACGCCGTTGCGGGCTTCGGTCTTGGCCAGCCACTTCACGACCGCGTGCACGGCCCCTTTGCTGGCCACGTAATGCGGGCCGGCCAGCACGCCCCCGACTTTGCCCGCGACCGAGCCGATGCACACGACGCGCGAGTTGTGTCCGCGCAGGAACGGCAGCGCGCCGTCGATGCACCAGAGCGTTCCCTTGACGTTCACGCCGAGCACGAAGTCCACTTCGGACTCGGAAAGGTCGCCGATCGCGACGGTGTCGCCGTAGACCGCGGCGCAGGTCACCAAAGCGTCGAGCCGCTGCTGCGGCCCGGCGGCCTGGGCCATCGCGGCGGCGATGCCCTCGCGGTCGGCGATGTCAGCCCGCAGACCGGCCGCGCTGCCGCCGAGTTCGGCGATCTCGGCGACGGTGCCGGCCGGGTCGTGCAGGTCCAGCGCCGTCACGTGGGCTCCGGCGAGGGCGAGTTCGACGGCGATCCGGCTGCCGATCCCGCGTGCGGCGCCGGTGACGACCGCACGCTGCCCGGCCAGGGAGGCCGGGCCGCGCGGGTCGAGCGCTCCGGAGGTCACGTCGCCTTCTGCTTTTCCTCGTGCGCGGCCAGTTCCTCCATCAGCACCGGCACGCCGAGGGTGCAGGTGTGGATGCCGAGCACGCTCGTCAGCTCCAGCACCTCCATGATCTCCTCCTTGGTGGCGCCGTAGCCGAGCGCGTTGCGGATGTGCTGGCGCAGGCCCGGCTCGTAGAGGTGCGTGGTGGACGCGTCGATGGCGGTGTAGATCAGTTCCTTGATCTTCGGTTCGAGCACGCCCTTGCGCCACGGCACGGCCGAGAACTCGAGGTAGGCGTCGAAGAACTCGGGATCGAGGCTCAGCAATCCTTCCCAGAACGGATTCCAGTAGCCGCGTTCTTTGATGAACGCGTCGCGCAAAGCGTTCTGGCGGGCGACGTCTGTTCCGTTGCCGGACACCGGTTCCTCCTTACTTCGCGGCCAGCTCGGCGCGGCGCCGGGCAGTCGCGTCCTCGTCGATCTGCAGGCCTTCCGGGTCCCCGTGCGGGTCGCCGGTGATGACGACGCCGTAGTCGCGGTAAGCGCCCTCGATCGTCACGTACTCGTCGCGCACGTCCCGGCACACTCGTTCGGGACTGCGCTGCAGCGGCGATCCCCAGCCGCCGCCTCCGTTGGTGAGGTAGCGGAACACCGCGTTCGGTTTGGTGTGCCAGACCGGGGTGCTGGCGAAATAGAAGTACTCGCCGTCTGGGTCGACCGTCTTGGTCCGCGGGTCCAGCATGCCCGCCACGGGCGTCGAGCCGGCGTAGACCTCGGGGCCGGTGCCGATGAGATCCTTGTCCTTCGGCACGTTCTTGCAGTCCGGATCGAAGACCCAGGTCGCGCCGAGCGCACCCTCCTGCCCGCCGTAGACGCCGACGCCGCTGGCGGACTTGGTGTGCAACGGGCTCGACCAGTGCTCCGCGGCCGTCAGGTACAGCGTGTCCTTGAGCACGGCTGCGCCGCCGCGGTTCTCCCCGGCTCCGGAGCTGTCGGGCGCGTACTCCTTGCGCAGCACGACGGCAGGCAGCTCCGACTCGATGGCTTCGGTCGCCGGGTCGAGGTTGTTGGCCTGATAGACGACCGAGTAGCTGTCGGCGTCGCCGGCCTCGGTCGCTCCCCACGGACCGTGCTCGCCGCCGCACTGGGCGGTGGTGACCCATGGAGTGCCGTCGGCGAGCACGCCGTTGGCGTTGTGGATGTTCAGCGAGCCGTAGTCGCCGCCGACTGCCTTGCGGCCCAGCGCTTTTTCGAGCGCGCGGAACACCGCCAGCAGCACCGGCCCGGTGCTCTCCCAGTACAGGAATACCGCGCCGTCGGGCGGAGTGGCGCTGATGAACGTGCCGGCGGGCAGCACGATGTCGATCGGCCGGTACGCCCCGGAGGTGAACGGGGCGGCCGGGTCGATGAGGAACTTCAGCGCCACCCCGACAGCGGTCTTGGTGTCGAGGATGCCCGCATTGATGCTGGTGCGGGCTTGCGGGGAAGTGCCGCTGAAGTCCAGTTCCATCCGGTCGTCCGCCTTGACGATCTTCAGGCGGATCTTGTATTCGATGGAATCGTCGACGCCGTCGCAGTCGATGCCTTCCTCGGCTTCGTAGACCCCGTCCGGCAGCTCGGCCAGCGCCGTGCTCATGGACTCGGCCGAAACGTCGGTGGCGTAGCGGATCGCGCCGAGGTAGGCCTCGGCTCCGTACCGCTCGACGCTCTCCAGGATGAGCTGCTCGCCGAGCAGCAGGTTCTGGTAGATCGTCTTGATATCCGGCAGGAGCAGCGCGCAGAAGCGGGCGTTGTCGAAGATGAGGTTGAACGCGGACTTGACCGGCTTGTTGTTGCGGTACAACAGGGTCGGCGCGATCACGAGGCCGTTCTCGTAGACGTTGCGCTTCGTGCCGCTGAACCCGGCCGGGACCACGCCGCCCATGTCGAGCTGGTGGGCCCGCAGGGTCACGAAGGAGATCAGCTTGCCCTCGTGGAACACCGGCCGGATGAAGCAGATGTCGTTGACGTGGTTTCCGGCGCGGTACGGGTCGTTGCAAATGATCACATCGCCCGGTTCGACGTTCTCCGGCCCGTACTCCTCAATGGTGTTGCGCACGGCCTCGGACATGGTGCCGAGGAACATCGCGAGGCTGTTGCTCACCGAGGACATGGGGTAGTTCTGCTCCGGCGGGCCGGAAATCGTGGCGGCGAAGTCGTACCAGTCGCGCAGGATGAGGGAGAACGCGTTGTTCAGCAGGCCGGTGCACATGTGCTGCACGATGTAGCGCATCCGGCTCGCCAACACCGACGCGGTGAACCGGTCGGAGCCGTAGAGTTCGGCGAACTGCGCGTCGTCGAGGTCTTTCAGAGAGGTCATGGTTCACGCCTTCCGGATGCGCAGCTCGCCGTAGGCCCCGACCGTCGCGATCTGGTCGGGGACGAGGAAAGTGGTGGACAGCGGTTCGCGGATCACCGCGGGGCCGGGGATCCGGTCCCCGGCGCGCAAGTCGGCCCGCTGGTACTCGCCGGCGTCGAGCACCTCGTCGGTGAGGTAACGGATCTGCAGGGTGCGGGTCGGTTCGGCGGACTCGCCTTCCGGCCGCTCGGGCAGTGTCGGGTACTCCACCTTGTCGGCCTTCACGACCGCCTGGACCCGGTAGGTGACGCCCTGCACCGGCAGCGCCTCGAAACGGTTGCCGGAGCGTTCGGCGTAGGCGTCGTGGAAGTTGGCGACCATCGTCGCGATCGCGTCGGCGTCGATCTCGCCGTCGGGCACGCCGACGAACGGCGTCTCCCAGGTCTGCCCGGCGAGGCGGCCGTCGAAGCTGCGGACGAAGGTGACGTTGCCGCGGTCCTTCTCCTGCAGCCGTTCGCGCAGCCGCTCCTCCATCGAGTGATAGACCTTGTCGACCTGTTCGGCTGCCTCGGCGGTCAGCAGCGTGTAGGCGCTGCGGCTGTCCGCGTAGACCAGGTCGGAGCTGACCAGGCCGAGGGCGGAGAACAGACCGGGGTGCGGGGGCACGATGACCTCGGCCGCGTGCACGAGGTCGAGCACCGCGGGCAGGAGCATCGGACCGGCCGCGCCGAACGCGACGAGGCTGTAGTCGCGCGGGTCGACGCCGTGCTGGATGGCGATGTTGACGACGCCCTCAGCGATGTTGTTGATACCGATGTTGAACGCGTAGCTGACCCGTTGGTCGAACGACAGCTTGGAATCCAGCGCGTCGAACGCCTGCCGGGACAGGTCCGGGTCGAGCTTCATGCGGCCGCCGGCGAACCCGTCCGGGTCGATGATGCCCATCAGCAGGCAGGTGTCGGTGGTGGTGGGCTGGGCGCCGCCGAGGCCGTAGCAGGCCGGGCCGGGGTCGGCGCCGGCACTGCCGGGGCCCACCTTCAGCTCGCCCGCGGCGTTGATCGTGACGAGGCTGCCGCCGCCCGCGCCGATGCTGGAGATCTCGTTCGAGAGCGCGTTCACGATCAGGTCGTGCTCGAGCTCGAACGTGGTGTTCACGAACGGCCGTCCTTCGGTGACCATGCTGATGTCGCAGGAGGTGCCGCCGACGTCGGCGCACAGCAGGTTGCCCGCGCCGATCAGATCGCCGAAGTGGGCGCTGGACACCGTTCCGGCCGCCGGGCCGGCGAACACGATGCGGAAGGGGTGTTCCATCGCCACATCGGAGCGCACCAGCTGGGCGGCGCAGTCCGCGAAGTTGAGGTCGCCGGCGAAGCCGAGCTCTTTCAGCCCCGCGTCGAGCCTGCGGGTGTACTCGTCATAGGTCAGCCGCATGAACACGTCGACCACGGTGGTCGAGGCGCGGGCGAATTCCTTGGCCAGCGGGGAAACTTCGCTCGAGATGGAGACCGGGATGTCGCCCAGCTCTTCGTGCGCGAGCTGCCGCAGGCGCTCTTCGTGGTGGGAGTTGACGTAGGCGTTGATGAGGCAGACGGCCACGCCCTCGACCCCGCACTTGCGCAGGATCCGCAGTTCCTCGCGAGCGTGGTCCTCGTCGAGCTGGATCAGCACACCGCCGTCCGCGGTGAGCCGTTCCCGGATGCCGCGGCGCAGGTAACGCGGCACCAGCGGCCGGTTCGCGTCGCCGTAGGAGCGCCGCCAAGACGGATTCATCAGGCCTTCCACCGGCCGCCAGGTGCGGCCCATGTCGAGGATATCCCGGTGTCCCAGCGTGGTCAGGAACGCGATCTTCGGCAGCCGGCGCGTGATGATCGCGTTCAGGCCGTGTGTGCTCGCATGGTTGAAGACAGCGGAGCCGGCCACGCCGATCTCCTCTGCGCCGCGCAGAACGCCGCGCTCGGTGGTGCGCACGTCCGTAGCCACCTTGACGGTGCGGATCTCTCCGCCCTCGATCGCCACTACGTCCGTGAACGTGCCGCCGACGTCTACTCCGATCATGAATCGTCCCGCCTTTCGTGAATCGTGGTCAGTTGACGTCGAGGCCGTCGGAGGTGAGCACGATCGGGCCGAGCAGCGGCCCGCGTTCGCGGCTCACCGATTCGAGCGTCTTCTGGTGTTTGACGACGGTGAACCAGCCGCCTTCGGTCAGTACGGGGTAACGGCGGAAGTCGGCCGCAGCGGAACCCGGGAAATCACGGGCGAGATCGACGCCGAGCGCTGCCAGCTCTTCGACCGTGACTTCCTCCCGCGCGACCGAGAGTCCCTCGGGGACAGGTGATTCGACTGCATCCATGGGCCATCACTCCGGTGTGTTGTGCCGCTGCCGAGTTTCGTGTACCAATCGGTCTAAGAAACCGTGATGGAGAGCACTGTAGGTCTCCGGCAGCGGCCTGACAAGCCCGGACCGGGTGAGGAGAGGAGCTTCGGCATGACGGCACGGGTACGGCTCGAGATCTCCGGCCGCGTGGCGACCGTCCGCCTGGACGCGCCGCCGCTGAACGCGTTCGACACCGGGATGCGGCGCGATCTGGCCGACGCGGCCGACGCGCTGGCGGCGGATCCCGGCGTCCGCGCGGCGGTGCTGTACGGCGGTCCGCAGTGCTTCGCGGCGGGCGCGGACATCAAGCAGCTGGCGGAATTCGGGTTCGAGGAGATCTCCGGCTGGAACCGCGAGCTGCAGCAGACGTTCACCCGATTCGCCGAGCTGCCGGTCCCGGTCGTCGCGGCCGTCGCCGGCTACGCGCTGGGCGGCGGAATGGAACTCGCCCTCGCCGCCGACTTCCGGATCGCCGCCTGCGACGCCGTCCTCGGGCTGCCCGAGGTGCTGCTGGGGATCATCCCCGGCTCCGGCGGGACGCAACGCCTGACCCGGCTCGTCGGACGGGCCAAGGCGAAGGAGCTGATGATGACCGGGCGGCGGGTGCCCGCGCGGGAAGCCGCGGCCTTGGGCATCGTCGACCGTCTCGCCGAGGATCCCTACGAGGCCGCGTTGAGCTTCGCGCGGGAGCTCGCAGCCGGCCCGCGGTTCGCGATCCAGGCGATCAAGGAGGCGGTCGACCGGGGAGCCGACCTGCCGATCGCGGGCGGGCTGGCGCTGGAACGGTCCTTGATCGCCGGCCTGTTCGCGACAGCGGACCGGGACACCGGCATGGCGTCGTTCCTGCGGCACGGACCGGGCAAGGCGACGTTCGACGAGCCCGCCTAAAGTGAACGGACCGCTGCGTACTGGAGGGAACGATGCCGAGACCACCGGGGCACGGGCCCGGCTACGAGGTCAAGCGCCAGGAGATCATCGACCAGGCGGCCGCCCTGTTCGCCAAGCAGGGCTACGCCGCCACCGGCATCGCCGAACTGGGCCAGGTCGCCGGGCTCGCCAAGGGCGCGCTGTACTACTACATCGGCTCGAAGGAAAACCTGCTCGTCGAGATCCAGGACCGGGTGCTGGGCCCGCTGCTGACCGCGGCCCGCCGGATCGCCGCGCTCGACGAGGACCCGGTGCTGCGGCTGCGGCTGCTGTCGGAGACGCTGCTCGGGAACATCCTCGCCCGGCTCGACCACATCTGGGTCTACGAGCACGACTACCGGCACCTGCGCGGAGCCAACCGCACCCGGCTGCTGCGCCAGCGGCGGGAGTTCGAGAAGATCGTGCTGGACCTGCTGGCGGAGGCCATGGAGACCGGCGCGTTCCGCCGTCTCGACCCCAGGCTGGCGATGCTGCAGTTCCTGAACCTGCACAACCACACCTACCAGTGGGCCCACCGCAACGGGCCGTGGGACGCGGAATTCCTGTCGCGCGAGTACTGCGCGACGCTCATGTCGGGCTTCTGCAGCGCCGGCTACGACGTGGCCGGGCTGGAGAAGCGGCTCGCGGAATACCGCGACCGCTCCTCCGCCTGAGGTCCGCGCCCGCTCAGGCGGCGGCGGCCTCCCGCACCGCCGCGGCGATCGTCTCCTTCGAGGGCAGCCACACGCGCTCCAGCGACGGGCTGTAGGGCGCGGGGGTCCGCTCGGCGCCGAGCCGGATGACCGGGGCGTCCAGCGTCCAGAACCCCTCGCGAACGGCCACCGCGGCCAGTTCCGCGCCGACGCCGAACTCGCCCACCGCCTGGTGCGCCACGACCAGCCGCCCGGTCTTGGCCAGCGAGCGCAGCACCGTCTCGGTGTCCAGCGGCGCGATCGTCCGCAGGTCTATCAGCTCGACGCTGATGCCCTCGGCGGCCAGCTCCTCGGCCACGCCTGCGCAGTCGTGCACCAGCTTCGAGTACGAGACCAGGGTGACGTCGGTGCCGGTCCGGCGGACCGCCGCCTTGCCCAGCGGGACCAGGTGCGAGGCGGGCGGCTGCGGACCCTTGCGCCCGTACATCAGGCGGTTCTCGACGAACACGACCGGATTCGGATCGCGGATCGCGGCACGCAGCAGCCCGTAAGTGTCGGCCGGCGTCGAGGGCATCACGACAGTGAGGCCGGGGATGTGTGCGAGCAGCGCTTCGAGGCTCTGCGAGTGCTGGCTGCCTGAGGATTTCCCTGCGCCGAACTGGGTGCGCACCACCATCGGGAGGCTCACCGCGCCGCCGGTCATGAACCGCAGCTTGGCCGCCTGGTTCATCAGCTGGTCGAGGCAGACGCCGATGAAGTCGAAGTACATGACCTCCACGATCGGACGCAGCCCGGCCATGGCGGCGCCGACCGCCGCGCCGATGACGGCGCTTTCCGAGATGGGGGTGTCGCGGACCCGGCCCGGGTACTTCTCGGCCAGGCCCCGGGTCAGGCCGAACACATTGCCGCCGGCCCCGACGTCGATCCCGGCGAGGAACACCGAGTCGTCGGTCTCGAGTTCGTGCTCGATCGCGCGGTGCACCGCGTCCATCGTGCGGAAGACCTCGCCGGCGGCTTCGACCGGCTCGGGCACCGGCTCGCGCGGGACGCCGACGAAGTGGTGCAACGTCTCCGGAGAGGGCTGCGACGCGGCGCGGGCCTTCTGCACGGCGGCGTCGATCTCGGCCTCGACGGACTCGTCGACCGCTGCCGGGTCCTCGCCCAGCTCGCGCAGCCGGCCGGCCAGCCGGATCAGCGGGTCGCGCTCCTTCCACTCGGCCAGCTCGCCGGGGTCCCGGTACTTCAGCGGGTCGCCCTCGTAGTGGCCGTGCCAACGGTAAGTCTCTGCCTCGACCAGCACCGGTCCGGCTCCCGCGCGCAGGTCGCCGGCCACGCGCGCGACGAGGTCGGCGACGGCGACGACGTCGTTGCCGTCGACCTGGTGGAAATCCATCGCGTAACCGGGCGCCCGGTCGGCGAGCGAAGCCCGCGTCTGCGTCGCGCTCGGCGAGAACTCGGCGTATTTGTTGTTCTCGCAGAAGAAAATCACCGGAAGCTGCCACACCGAGGCCAGGTTGGCCGCCTCGTGGAACATGCCCTGGGCCACGGCACCGTCGCCGAAGAAGGCCAGAGCGACGCCGCCGTCGCCGCGCAGCTGGGCCGCGGTCGCGGCGCCCACCGCGATCGGCACGCCCGCCGCGACGATGCCGTTGGCGCCGAACACGCCGCGGCGCGGATCGGCGATGTGCATCGATCCTCCGCGTCCGCGGCACGTCCCGGTCTCTTTGCCCATGAGTTCGGCGAACATGCCCTCGACGTCGATCCCCTTGGCGATGCAGTGCCCGTGCCCGCGATGGGTGGAAGTGATCACGTCACGATCGTCCAGCGGCCAGCAGGCTCCGACCGCCGAGGCCTCCTGCCCGATCGACAGATGCAGGAAGCCGGGGATCTCGTTGTTCCGGTACAGCCGGGACGCCCGGTCCTCGAACTGCCGGATCAGCCGCATCCGCCGGTACATCCCCACCAGTGTGTCCGGCTCGCTGTCGAAAGCCGTTGCCAGGTCGCTCACCCGGGTGGAAGTCATTGCGCTCCTGCCCTTGCCGTCCATCGATTTCCGCCCGGCCTCTTGACATCGCGCCGGGAAGGACGATTCTTGTACCGATTGTTCGAAAAAACAACTCCCAGTCGGAGGTGATCGGCGTGCACGCACTGCGCTGGCACGCGAAAGACGAGCTGCGCCTGGACGAAGTGGGCGCACCGGCGCCGCCGCGGCCAGGCCAGGCGGTCATCGCCGTGTCGTACTGCGGGATCTGCGGAACGGACCTGCACGAGGTAGCCCACGGGCCCAACCTCATCCGGCCCGGCGCACATCCGCTCACCGGGACGAAACCGCCGATCACCCTCGGGCACGAGATGAGCGGCACTGTCCTCGCGCTCGGCTCGCCGGCACCCGGGATCGAGGTCGGCACCCGGGTCGCGGTCGATCCCTGCCTGCGCTGCGGCGTCTGCCGCTGGTGCCGCCGCGGCGAGTACCACATCTGCGCGAAGGGCGGCTCGGTCGGCCTGGCCTCCGACGGCGGCTTCGCCTCGCACGCCACCGTCCCCGCCGAGGGCCTCGTCCCGATCCCTGACGGAGTCTCCGACGAGCACGCCGCCCTGGCCGAGCCTTTGGCGGTCGGCCTGCACGCCGTCCGGCGAGCCGCCGTCCAGCCCGGCGACAACGTGCTGCTGCTCGGCGCCGGCCCGATCGGCGTCGCCGCACTGCTGGCCGCCAAGCTCGCCGGCGCCGCCGGGATCTACGTCAGCGAGCCAGTCCCGGCCCGCGCCCGGACCGCAGCGGAACTCGGCGCCACGGAGGTCTACGACCCGGCCGCCGCCGACGTCCGGCGCGAGGTGTTCCTGCGCACCGGCCGCATCGGACCGGACGTCGTGGTCGAGGCCACGGGCCGCCCCGAGCTTGTCCGGCTGGCGGTGACGACCGTCCGCCGCGGCGGTCGGGCCGTGCTCTGCGGGATCAGCGGCGCCGAGGCGTCCCTGCCGATCACCCAGATCGTCCCGTTCGAACGCACCGTCGTGGGCTCGCTCGGCTACAACTACGACATCCCCCGAGTCCTGGACCTCATGGCCGCCGGACGGCTCGACGCCGCCCCGCTGCTCACCGGGGTGCGCCCGCTCTCGGCAGGCGTGGACGCATTCGCCGAGCTGGCCGCCGATCGAGGCAGCCACCTCAAGATCCTCCTCGAACCCGGGCGGCCCTGATGCCTCACGACACGACCGCCACTGCGCAGCCCTCCAGGACCGCACGACACCACACGGAGCACTGATGGACTTCGACCTGCCCGAAGAGACCGTCGCACTCAAGCAGCTCTGCCGGGACTTCGCCGCCAAGGAAATCGCCCCCTTCGCCGCCGAGTGGTCCGAGCGCTGCGAGTTCCCGACCGCGGTGTTCCGCCGGCTCGGCGAACTCGGGCTGATGGGCATGCTGGTGGACGAGAAGCACGGCGGCGCGGACGCCGGGTTCGTCTCCTACGTGGCCGCGATGGAGGAGTTCGGCGCGGCCGACCAGTCGGTTGCCTCCGCTTGGAACGCGCACTCCACCATCGCCGTGCTCCCGCTGGCGACGTTTGGCACTCACGAGCAGAAGGAACGCTGGCTGCGCCCGCTCGCGGAAGGCGAAGCACTCGGCGCGTTCGGCCTGACCGAACCGACCGCGGGCTCCGACGCGGCGGGCATCCGCACCCGGGCGCGCAGAGCCGACGACGGCTGGGTGCTGGACGGCACCAAGATGTTCATCAGCAACGCCGGTACTGAGATGAGCCTCGGCGTGACAGTCCTTGCCGTCACCGGCGAGAACGAGAACGGTTCGAAGCGCTTCGGCACCTTCTTCGTTCCCGACGGCACCGACGGTTACACGAAGGGGCAGCCGCTGAAGAAGCTGGGCTGGCACGCGCTTGATACTCGCGAACTGGTCTTCACCAACTGCTGGGTCAGCGACGACCACCTGATCGGCGAAGAAGGCAACGGACTCCGCCAGTTTCTCGAAGTCCTCGACGGGGGCCGGATCAGCGTCGCCGCCTTGTCGCTCTCCCTCGCTCAGAAGGCCCTCGACCTAGCCGTCCGCCACGCGAGCGAACGCGAGCAGTTCGGCCGGCCGCTGCACCGCTTCCAAGCCGTCGGCCACAAACTCGCCGACATGGCGACCGAGATCGCCGCGGCCCGCTGGCTCGTCTACAACGCCGCGTGGCTCGCCGACCAAGGCCGCCCCTTCGGCACTGCCGCGGCGATGGCGAAGCTATACGCGTCCGAAGTCGCGAACCGCGCGGCGAGCGAAAGCCTCCAGATCCACGGCGGCTACGGCTTCATCCGCGAATCCACCATCTCCCGGTTCTACGCCGACGCCAAAATCCTCGAGATCGGCGAGGGTACGAGCGAAGTCCAGCGCAATGTAATCGCCCGCGCCCTCACTCAAACCACGAACTGGCCCATTTCAACCAGGCGATAATTTCGTAGTGCCGGAGGAGGTGGACAGCTTTAGCCTGGACCCTCGCTTGGGATTCCGTGTCGGCTCGCAATTTGGCACGGTTTACCAGCCCTTTCCGGCCCCAGGGCAGTCGATGGCCTGCTGGCGGTGCGGAGCGACGGCGTTGAGCCACGATCGAAGCTGAGACGTGGCTCAGGGTCGGAGCAGACACGGCCCGGGCGATGATAATGCGGCGACGCAGGGTGCCGCCTCTGGGCCGCAGCACGGAGCCCGGTTCGCGTTCACCGCCTGGCCCGCCCCGACGCACAACCGACGACCGACACCGCACGCTGCACCGCTGCCGCTCAATCCTGGGATCGGCTGCGCCCCAAGCTCACCCGCAACGGTGGCCAGGCCCGCCACGACAACCAACTGCCGAGCATCGAGGGCACCGTGATCCGGCTGCAGGTCGAGCGACTGCCCGGTACCGGAAACTCGAAAACGTTTGTGGCTGTGGCATTCTGCCGTCACGAGCACGTCCGAACGGGTGTACCGGTTATGGCAGATGTTCTCGCGGCGCTTCGACCTGGAACAACCTTCTCTGGTTCCGCAAACAGACCCTGGAGTGGATCGCGCCCCGCCTGCGGACTCCCAAGACGGCCGATCGGTGCATCTGACTGATGCTGGGCACGCATACCCCGCTTCGACTGGCGCGCGGCATCGCCGAGGATGTCCGGCACTCCTGGGGAGCGCTCGGCACCGACACCTGACCGGTTGTCACCGGCACGCATCCGGCCGGGATTTCGACGCGTTGGACCGGCCGCTGGGTCCCCCGCAAACCCGCCGACGGCGTCGTCCAGGTTCAGTTGACGCCCACCGGCCTGTCGTCGTTCCGGATCGACCGGGCCGCGCGTGAGCAGTGGCGCTCCATCGCCGAACGGGCACCGGATGACGCCACCGCCGACTACCTCCACCAGGTCTTCGAACCCACCGGACGCGCGATCGACGGGCTGGAGAAAGCGTTGGCGGGTATGGGCCTGCTCGACGAAGCGCTCGCTCTCGACCTGCGTCGTCCCCAGCACTACTTCCACCGCATCTGGATGCCTGTCCTTCCGAGCGACCGAACTCGCAGGCGGCTCCTTCCCCATCAGCAACGACGATTCTTCGGAGCCTCAGCCGTGAACAGCCCTCACTGCTCGTCTCGCACGGCTGCGGCAACGGCGGCCCGACAAGAACGTACTGCTGCGGCAATCCAGCGCGTTCACGACGCCGTCGCGCAGATGCGCCGGGAGAAGACTCCGATCACCGCCGCCGGCGTCGCACGACGAGCTGGCGTCTCCCGAACTTTCCTCTACGAGAACCCCCGACGCGTGAACTGCGGTCAGTACGACCAGAACGGCCGCAGCAACCCGACCGCGCAGCCACGGATGCTCGGCACGAAGCCGAAATCGAGGCCTCGTGGCGAGAACGAGCGCTCAACGCAGAGGCCACGCTGAAGCCTGCCCACGAGGAGATTGTCAAGCAGCGCAAGCACATCGGCGACTTGATGGGTCAGATTCGCGACATGGAGACCGAATGCACCGAAGATTCGATCCTCCGTATCACAACCGAGAACATCACGCTCAAACAACAGGTTCACCAGCTCACCGACGGCAACCAGAAACTTGATGACCGGCTGAAGGCTGCACGCTCGAACGTCCGATTCCATGAGCGGCGAATCGCCGAACTCGAAGTACAGCTACTCGATTCCACCGATCGGAGTTGACATGCAACCCCGTCCACACAGGTCCGACACAGTTCGTCGGCCAACCGGCTCAACCGTCAGAGGCCGTCATCACCTCAACCACCGGATCATTGGCGCGCCAAGTCACCCACGCTTCTTCAGCCAGCTGTCGCTGATCGGCGCGAACTTGTTGATATCGAACATGATGCTTGACCAGCAGACTGTCGATGGTCTTCCAGATCCGCCGAAGGTGAAGGCCCAGGTCGATCGACAGCTCGGCTGCCGAGATAGGCCACGACCGACGCATCGGGTCCAGCTTTTCCAGAAGCCTGGCACCCTTGGGCACCGGATGACCGCCAGTATCGCAGTGGCCCCAGTACTCCTCGTTCGAGAACTTGCCGGTGAGTGTCCGCATCTGCTTCGGACTGAAGGAGTTTCGGATCTCGGCCGGAGTGCTCTGGCCCCACCGTCGCGCGTGATCGAGATCCTCGTTGAACAGCACAAGCAGATACTCGCACTCGATGAGCTGGCGAATCACCGCGCCCACAGCGTAGTAGCGGCGCTTCGCCACCATCGCTACTGCCGCGTCCGCCAGTTCAGTGCTCATGCTCGCGACCGTCGCTACCGCCCAAAGCGGCACAGCCTTTGCGGGGTCCGGCTTTTCGCCACGATCAGGCTGCACTGCCTTGCGGGCCGTGATCCACGAATCGATTGCGAACCAGTCTTCAATGTTGACCAATATGCCCAAGATCGTCGAAAGGAACTGCATTCGCGCAGCACCGTAACTCTCGTCGAGCAACGCCCGCCGAAAGTCATCACGGGCTTCGTCATCGAGTTCGTCACTGGTCGCCATGTCAGCAACGTAGTCACCCCGACACGTCGGTGCACACATCGGTCGCCGCATCGTGGCGAACATGTAAGCTTCGAATTATCGCAGGTCACCGGTGTCGCACGGGCCGCCATGGTTGGTAAAACCAAAGAAGTCGCCGGATTCCGTCGTCTCGTCGTGCCGAGCCCGCCCGCGAACGGCAGAAACCAGGACTCTGCCCCGAATCCGGAAGTATATTGGGTGGCCGACGTTTCCCTGACGAAAGCCCTCCATCGCCGCAGCCGGCTGGACCTCGCAGGAGGACAACGATCTGACCGCAGTGCTCGGGCCGTACCTCGTCGCGTTTCTGCCTATCGGGTTCCCCGGTATCTCAAGCGCATGGCCGGTCGTCGGTTCTTCGCACAGCCCGTCAGAACCACCGTCAATTTCGCTCCGCAGCCAATCGCAAGCGGTCATCGGACGAAGACCGCTTCGCCGTCGCACGATCTCGTATCGACGAAGCAGACCGAGCATCGCCGAGCGGCGTGAGCCGCGAGTCGGTTCACGCTTCCATATCCAGCGGCTTCCTCAGGAGACTCCCGATGCCTTGGCCCATACTTTCCGCCCTGATGGCCGGTGATTGCTGTACACCGACAATTGTGCTTGCCTCGCCATTTGGCGACTACCTGCGCGACCCGCTTAGCATGTTCCAGAGCGTTGCCTCTTACCTGCGAGACCTAGTCCTGACGTTAGGACCATTCGGAGCGCCGGTCCTCGCCGTCGCCATCGCCGCGGCGTCGGCCGCGCGACTGCGGTGGCGACGCCGCTACCAGGAAAGACTGGCTGCTGACGCACGTCTCGTCACTGTGCAGGCACCGCCGACGGTCGACCCAACCGGCGCGATCACCGTGTGGTCCAACCTGGTCGGGCTGCTTCGGCCCGGCTGGCTTCGCCGCTTCAGCGGGCAACCCCACGTCGGGTTCGAGCTCACCTTCACCTCCGACGCTGTGCGCATCCGGGTCTGGGTACCCGGCGTTGTACCTCCCGGCATGGTCGAGCGCGCCATCGAAGCAGCCTGGCCCGGTGCCCACACCCGGACCTCTCCGGCCCGGCCGCCAATCCCGCTCACCGCGACCGGCCGCCGCGTCAAAGCCGTCGGAGGCGAACTGCGGTTGGGCCGCTCGGAAGCGCTGCCCATCCGCACCGAGCATGTAGTCGACCCGATCCGAGCGCTGCTCGGCGCACCGGTAGGGCTCGGACCGCACGAACGCGCGTGCGTCCAGGTACTGGCACGCCCCGTCGCCGGCCGCCGGGTGGCAAAAGCCCGGCGAGCAGCGCGCCGGCTGAACGCAGGCAGCTCCGCCAGCCTCACCAGCCGACTGCTCGACCTCCTCACCGACGTCATCTCGCCAGGAAAGACCTCCGGTGTCTCGACCAGCACCCGAAAACCCCAGCTGGATCGCCAGACCAGTCTCGAGTACGCCGCCCAAGACCGCGCTGTTGTGG